>NZ_JBYSZW010000058.1:14925-50399 GCF_058787575.1 Cupriavidus sp. FW305-3-2-15-C-LB2 | reverse complement strand
GCGTGTGGGGCGGGCGTTGGTCTAGCGGCGCTTGCTGGTGCGGGGGATGTAGATCGGCAGGAAGTCCGGCTCCGGGGCCGGATCCGGTGCCACCGCCGGCGCGTCCGGCGCATTGGCCAGCGTGACCAGGCAGATGGCCTGCTTGTAGACCACCGTGGGCCGGATGTCGTCCAGCTGCCGGCCAAGCAGCACCACATAGTCGTCTGACGCCAGGACGAGGCCCTGCAGCCGGGCGCCGGTGGACAGGTGGACGATCACCGGAGCCTGGCTGGAGCTGTATGCCGCAAATTGCAGATGCTGCAGTTGTTTCCGGCTGCGTGACCTGGGCCGGGTTTCCTTCTTCTTCACAACGACTCCGGAAGAGCCCGCAAGGGTTCTGGCGGCTGATAACAGTCCATTGGCCGGCGGCTTGGGGTGCGCCACGGCCAGGGCGGCAGGAGAAACATCCGCTCTCGGTAACGGCGCAGGTGCCGGCGGTTGGCGCTGCCAGAAGAGAAGGGGGATACTTCAGGGTCGAGAGTAACAAAGTTTTTTCAAGCGTTGACGAACCGCACGCCATTCTTGGAATAGAGGCTTTGCTCTATAAAAATTGTTGCTCTCGAGGCCGTGATATTGTACCCGATAGTGCGCTATCGCATACTGCGGCCACGTCGGCGAGCCGGCAGGCTCGGTATGGACCGGGCCCGCGAGGAAATTGCCAGCCCATGCAAAAAATGCCCTGATGTAGCGTCAGGGCAAAAATAATTAAAAGTGCCCAATCAGTCTCATATTGTCATGAGGGAATCCCCTGATAGAAGCGGGATTTACACCTCATGTAAGCGCGTTTATATTCTTGGCAAGAGCTTTTCAGCTCGAGCAGTCCTGGAAAGCCTACGAGCACCCCGCGCGTAGGCTTCTTTTTTTTGCCTGCGTCGTTTGAATCGCGCTCTGTGGCGCTGTGGCTGGTGCGGTTAGTAAAAACCGACCGGCCGTTCGGAATGCCCAGGCAGATTTAACGCCACTTTCGCGCCGCGCAATCCTCCGAAATGGGAGGATTTTTGCCGCCAATTCTCATTTCCGTTCAAGAAGTTCAGCTGAACGCCGATAACCGGCGCGGCCCTTAGCCTGCCGTCGTGGCGGTGCCGCGGGCCACGCGCCGCCGTGCGCGCGCTGCCAGGCCGGCGCCCAGCACCCAGCGCAGCGTCGGTGCCAGCACATGCATGCCCGCGAGTGCTGCCGGGCGCCGTATCGAAGGGCCGTCCAGATCGAGCTGTTGCCGTGCCCACGGCGGCAGCAATGCGATGCCCGCGTCGGCCATGATCCGCACCGCCGGCTGCAGCAGCGGGTTGGCCACCGGCATCTTCCGCACCAGCCGCACCACTTCGCTGGTGCGTTCGCTAGCCAGCAGCGCAGGGCGCATGGCCTCCAGGTAGGCCGTGACTTCGGCGCGCGAGCGCGGCACGTCGGCCGCGCCCAGCATCTGGGCGATGCGCGCAACCTCGTCGTAGTAGCGATCCTGCTCGGTGCCGCTCAGTGGTCCGACATAGCGCAGGTAGCCAGCCAGGAAGCTTGAGACCTCGGCCACGTGCACCCACGTCAGCAACGCCGGGTCGGAGGCGGCATAGTGCCGCCCGTCCGGGGCCACGCCGACCACGCCGGCATGGATGCGCCGTACGCGCCCGATCAGCGCCATGGCATCGGCACGGCTGCCGTAGGTGGTGCCGGCGATGAACTGCGCGGTGCGCCCCAGGCGCCCCTGCATGTCGGTGCGAAAGCTGGAGTGGTCCCAGACCCCGGCCAGTGCCAGTGGATGCAGTGTCTGCAGCAGCAGCGCACTGACGCCGCCCGCGAGCATTGCCGGAAAGTCGGCATGCACGCGCCAGCAGACCGCGTCGGGCCCGAACAGACCGGGATCGCCCGGCGGGTTGTCGTAGTCGAGGGTCACGCCGGAATTGCTGCGGGTCAGCGCGCGCACGTGCGCGCCGGCGCGCTCACGCAGCCTGGTGGAGAGATGGTTCAGCGGGCCGCATCGTGGCTGCGCAGAGCGGCCGGCGGCGGGGTCGGTAAAGCTGGACAAGGCCGGTGCCTGAATGGGGAAGTCAGGGCCAGCATACACGGGATGCGGGGCGATGTGCGCGGGGTCATGCCGCGGCGGTTGCCGCAAAAAGGGCCGGAGCCCCCTTGCGGGAGTCCCGGCCTGTCAATCTCCGGCGTATGCCCCTGCGGCCGCACCGCATGTTGCGGCCGCACATACCCGGAAAGCTGCCTGTTATCGTGGCTGGCGCGGCTTACTTACGGCTGGCGTTGTCCGCCTTGTTGCCCACCCTGTTGCCCGCCCTGGCCGCTTTGCTGGCCGCTGCGTTGGCCGCTTTGCTGGCCCGGTTGCGAGCTGCCGCGATCCTGCTGCTGCTGTTGGTCCTGCTTGCGGTCCTGGTTACCCATCTGACCGCCGCCTTGTTGTTGTCCCGGCTGCTGCTGGCTGCCGCGTTGGCCAGATTGTTCCTGCTGCTTCTGTTCCTGCGGCTTCTGGCCCGACTGCGATTGACCCGGCTGTTGCTGCTGTCCCATTGCTAGCTCCTTGACGCGGCGAACTGCCGCATCCCCTGTTTCGCAATCGCCATGCCAAGGATGGAAGGACCGGGGTGCCGCCAGCAACGGCCTGTAACGGGGGATGCAGCACATCACGCGGCGGGCGCTTTTACAACGGGTGGCCCGATTTACACGCCGTGGGCCCCGCCGCGGACGCCTGGTGCGGCCTGCCCGGCAGGTATGGAGCTTGCTGAAATATGCCTTACCAGTGGTTCCGCGTGCCAGGCAAGTCCGGCAACGGATGCGCTGGTGACCCGAAAAAGGAGGCAGCCATGCGTTTTTCCCGAATTCCCGCGCGCACCGTGCGGATGGCCTGTGTTGCTGCGGCGCTGGCGGTAGCCGGTAGCGCGCTGGCGCTCGACAAGAGCGGCCTGATCCTGGTTGCGGCCGACGATACCCCTGTGGCACCCGTCAATTCCGCGCCGGGCATGCCCGGCCGTGCCGACCCTGACCGGGGCGCCGCCCCGGACATGAGCGCCGACAAGGCCAAGCGGGCCGTCGAGGACGGTGCTATCACCACCAGGATCAAGACCAAGCTGCTCACGACCAAGGACCTCAAGTCCACCGGCATCCGTGTGAAAACCAGGCAGGGCACGGTCGACGTGAGCGGCACGGTGCCGAGCCAGCAGCAGCACGACCTGGCGCTCGACGCGATCCGCAGCGTCGAGGGCGTGACGTCGGTCAATGACAACCTGAAGGTGTCATCGCGGTAAGCGGGTTTGTCCGATGCTGAGGGTTTGCTCCCTCTCCCGCGCGTGGGAGAGGGAGAACGCAATCGGAATTTGGCCCCCCTGCCTAAGCCGCGTGCTTCCTGCGCGTAGTGCTTGAACTCTTGCGCGCGGCCGGCGCGTGCGACTCGCGCTTGGCCGGTGCACGCTTGGTCTTGGCGGCGGTGCTGGCGCGCTTGGCAGGCGGGGTCGCAGCCCGCTTGGCAGCGGGCTGCTTCCTGGCGGCGGCATGCCGCGCAGGGGCCTTGCGGCGCGCGGGCGTGGCGTCCTCCTTGTCTTCCTTGCCGCGCTGGCCCAGGCTCTGGCGCAGCAGCGCCACCATGTCGATGACCTTGGCGCCCTGGCGCGGCGCTTCTTCCTCTTCCGCAGGCGGGGTCAGCTGGTGGGTCTTGCCGGAGTCGATCTTTTCTTCGATGCGCGCCATCAGGTCGTCACGATAGCTGTCGCGGTACTGTTCCGGCTCCCAGTCTTCGCTCATGTCTTCGACCAGCTTGGTGGCCATCTCGATCTCGCGCGCATGCGCGCCGGTGGGTTTGCCGGTGGTCGCCTTGGGCAGGCGCAGTTCGGAGATGGGCAGCACCTCGTCGGCAAAGCGCATGGTGTTGAGCACCAGCGCGTCGCCGTGCACCAGCATCGCGGCCAGGTGCTGGCGGGCGCGCAGCACCACCAGCGCCAGCGCGGCACGCCCGGTGCGGCGCATGGTTTCGTGCAGCAGCGCGTAGCCGCGCTCGCCGCGCTTGTCGGGCTCGAGGTAGTAGGGCGTGTCGAAGTAGTACGGCGGGATGCTCTGCGCGTCAACAAAGCTGACGATATCCACCGTCTGCGTGGCCTCGACATTGGCCTGGCGGAAGTCTTCCTCGTTCAGCAGCACGTATTCGTCCTTGGCGTACTGGTAGCCCTTGACGATATACTCCTTGTCGACCGGCTTGCCGGTGCTCTTGTTGATGCGCTGGTAGCCCACCGGCGCCATGTCGCGCACGTCCAGCAGGTCAAGGTCCAGCGTCTGGCTGCGCGACGCGGGCCGCAATACTACCGGGATATTGACCAGGCCAAAGGTTATGGCGCCTTTCCAGATGATGCGTGACACGTGAGGGCTCCTTTGCCAGCCGCACGGGCACGTTGCGGCGGCGGTGGCGGCAGATCGCCCGGAGGCGGGTCTGCCACTGGTTCGGGCGGGCCCGGCGGAGGTTCCGGCGGCGGGGTTTCAGGCTTGCGCGGCGGGATGTCGGGATCGGGCGTGGTATGCACGGAGCTTCCTTGTTCAAGGGTGGATGGGAGCGGCGGCTGGCATCGGCATCGCGCTAGGAATGGTCCGCGCTGAGTGCATCCAGCAGCCGTGTCAGCGCGTCCAGGTCGGCCGGCTTGACCAGGTGCTGGTCGAAGCCGGCTTCCAGCGCGCGGCGGCGGTCCTCGGGCTGGCCGAAGCCGGTCAGCGCCACCAGCGTGGCGCCGCGCATCTCGGGCAGCGCGCGCAGGCGGCGCGCGGTCTCGAAGCCGTCCATGGCGGGCATGCCCAGGTCCAGCAGCACCACCTCCGGCCGGGCATCGGTGGCGCGCGCCAGCGCGCTGGGGCCGTCGGCGGCGGTCACCACCGTATGGCCAAGTGTCTGCAGCGTCATCATCATGGCCTCGAGCGCGTCAGGGTTATCGTCCACCACCATGATCCGGCGCGGCACGCCGCGGTGCGGCGCGGTGCGGCCGGAGCCTGGGTGCCACTTCTGCCACGGCTCTACCGGCAGCGTCACGGTGAAGGTGCTGCCCTGTCCGGGGCCGGGGCTGTCGGCGCGGATGGTGCCGCCATGTAGCCGCACCAGCTTTTGCACCAGCGTCAGGCCGATGCCGGGACCGTCCTGCTGGATCGCGCTGCGCGGCGGTTCGGGCTGGGTGCCGTCGTCGCGCGCGGCCAGCGGATCGAACAGCTGCCGCTGCAGTGCCTCGGACAGGCCGGCGCCGTTGTCGCGCACGCGCACGGTGACGCGGGCGCCGGACGCGGCATCGGGCGCGGTGTTCGCCGCGCCGTCCTCGAGACTGGCATCGACGACGATCTGGCCGCCGGCGGGCGTGTAGGCCGCGGCGTTCTGCAGCAGGTTGCTGAAGATCTGCGCCAGGCGCACCAGGTCGCCACGTACCGGCAGGGGCTGCTCGGGCAGCGACAGGCGCAGCGTATGGCCGCAGGCGTCCATCGTGGGGCGCACGGCTTCCACCGCGGTATTGAGCGCGGTGCGCAGTTCCACCAGGTCCTCGCGCAGCGTGATGCGGCCCTGGTTGAAGCGCGAGATGTCGAGCAGCTCGTCCACCAGCCGGGTCAGGTGGTGCAGCTGCCGGCCGATGATGTCGCGCGCGCGGAACATGTCCTCGCGCGAGGGCGAGAGCTGCTGCAACAGGTCCGCGGCGCTGCGCAGCGGCGCCAGCGGATTGCGCAGTTCATGCGCCAGCATCGCCAGGAACTGGTCCTTGCGCCGTTCCTCGTCATGCAGCGCGCGGCCGGCACGGTTTTGCAGCGTCACGTCCTGGCAGGTGCCGGCAATGCGCAACGGCGGCGTGCGGTCGTCGCCCGGCTGGCCTTCCGCGCCGCGTACCGGGAACGCGCGCGCGCGGATATCGCGCAGCTCGCCGTCCGGGCGCGCAAGGCGGAACTCGATGTCCAGCCTGCCGTCGCCCAGCATGCTGGCGAACGCCGCTTCCACGCGCGCACGGTCGGCCGGCGCCACGCGCTCCAGGCAGCGGCGCGGCTCTTGCGTCAGCTGCTCGGGCTTATGGCCGCACAACGTGGCGAGCGAGGGGCTGGCGAACAGCAGGCGGGGCTCGGCCGGGTCGAGGATCCACACCACGTCGGCCAGCGATTCGGCCACCTGGCGGAACATGTCTTCATGCTCATGCAGTGCCCGCGAGGTGCGGTGATAGGCGTCCTCTGCCCCGCGCAGCCGCAGCAGCGCCTGGATGCTCGACAACACCTCTTCCGGCTCGGCAGGCTCGACCAGGTAGCCGTCGGCGCCGCAGTTCAGCGCCTCTACGCGCTGGCGCGATTGCGCCAGCCCTGGCGAGGTCAGCAGCACCAGCGTGTGCGCGGTCTGTGGATCGGCCTTGAGCAGCCGGCAGACTTCCAGCCCGCTGATATCGGGCAGGCGTGCGGCCAGCAGCACCAGCACCGGCGCATGCTGTCGCACCAGCGACAGCGCCGAATGGCCGGTGGCGGCCTCGATCACGGAATACTCGCCGCGATGGAGGATGCGGCTCTTGACGTAGCGCGGCCCCTCGCGGTCATCGACATTCAGGATCAGCGGGGCCGGGTTGGCGGCATGCGGCGTCATGGCATCACGCTGACAGGCGCTTGCGCGCCCGCGCGGAGGTTTGCTCAGGGCCCGGGATGGTCCGCGGCGGCGCCGTGTAAAACCGCGCCGGCCGCGCTGCCCCGCTTGCAAGCTTTGCCGCGCTGGCGCGGCCGCCGGTTGTAGGTATTACATGCGCACAGAAGTCGTCCATCGCCATTCCCCTTATGCATCAGCACGCCTGCGGTCTTTGCCAGGCTGTTGCGCTGGCAGAGTGGCAAGAGGCGTGCCGGGCAGGCGTCGCCCGGCACGCAGCGCGGCAACGGCGTGGCATGCGTGGCCCGCTTCAGCGGCGGGCCGCCTCGCCGCCATGCGCTTCGGCGCTGGGGGAGGTGCCGCCGTGCGGTCCGGCTGAGCCGGCCGCTTCGGCAGCTTTCTGCGGGATCTTGCCGGGCTCGGTAGTGCCGCCGCCGGTGGCGCCCTTGCCAAAGCGCGCAGCGATCCGGTCCTGGACCCGGCTTAATGCCTCGGCCTGCTGTTTGGCCGCTTCGGCTTCCTTGGACTTCTTGGCTTCGGCGGCCAGCTGCTGCTCGGGCGTCGGTGCCGGCAGGCGTGCCTGCACCGGGCTGGCGGCGAAGGACAGCATCGCGCAGGAAACCAGCAGGTGGCGCAAGGCGCGGCGGTTGCGTGGCGCGGCAGCGGTGGCTCGAATCTTCGCGGCGATCCTGAGTTGGCTCATCATCACGTCTCCATGTCGTCGCTGCACTGGCAGCAGTGCAACGTGGCGCACGCGGCGGGGGTGCCGGGCCGTGTGCCATGACCGGGATGCGGCAAGAAATGTGCCGCTTGGCGACTGCTGTGGATCTCCGGCGGGAACGGGGGGCTATCGGGCGCGTGCCAGTCGCGCCGCGGCGCGCGTGATCGCCTGCCGGGTTTCGGCGTAGTCCGCCCATGGGTCGTCGGCCGCCACGGCGTCGAGCCTCGGGCCGGCATTGGCCACGGTCCACTGCGCCGCGCCTTGCAGGCTATCGAGTTCCTCCCACCACACCGGCATCGATACCCCCAGCCCCGGGCGTGCCCGCGCCGAGAATGCCGCCACCGTGGTGGCGCCTATGCCATTGCGCAGGTAATCGATGAAAATCTTGCCAACGCGGTTGCTTGGACCGCTCTTGGCCACGAAGCGCTGCGGCACGGTGGCGGCGACATGGCGCACCGCGTCATGCGCGAACGCCTTCACCTCGTCCCACCCGGCACGCGGCGTGATCGGCACCACCACGTGCAGCCCCTTGCCGCCACTGGTCTTCAGGAAGCTGGCGAGGCCGAGTTCATCGAGCAGCGCCTTCATCAGCGCGGCGGCTTCCTGCATTTGTGGCCAGGGCACGCCTTCGCCCGGGTCCAGGTCGAAGACGATGCGGTTGGGGCGCTCGATGCTGCGCTTGCCGGCGTTCCAGGTGTGGAACTCCACCACATTGAGCTGTGCCGCGGCCACCAGGGCTTCGGCCGACGCGATTTCCAGCAGCGCGGGATGCCCAGGCCACAGGCCCGGATCGAGCACGTTGAGGCCGTCCACCCGCAGCGTGTCGCTATGCCGCTGGAAGAACTGCTCGCCGCCCACGCCCGATGGCGCGCGCACCATCGCGATCGGTCGCCCGCGCAGGTGCGGCAGGATCAGCGGCGCGGCGCGTTCGTAGTAGCGCACCAGGTCGCCCTTGGTCAGGCCGGATGCTGTGTCGATGACGCGCTCGGCATGGCTGATCGCGACCTTGCCGCCGGCGGCGGTGGTGCGCTTTGCCGCCGCCTTCGGCCGTGTGCCGGCATGCTTTGCCGTGGTTGCCGCGGGCTTGCCGTTGGCCGCCGGCGTTGCCGGCCGCTCCACCGACACCGCGCGCGCGGGCTTGTCGGTGCGCAGGCCGTGGAACACGGCATGGCGCACGCGGCCTTCGCGGGTCCAGCTGCCGAACGAGACCTCGGCCACCAGCTTTGGCCGCACCCAGTGCCCCTTTACGCCTGCAGGCACGTTCTCAAAGGGCGCGGAATCGGCGCGCAACGCGTCCAGCTGCGTGCGCAGCGCGCCCAGCGTGCGCGCGTCGAAGCCGGTGCCGACATTGCCCGCGTAGCGCAGCCGCCCGCCGCTGTCGTGCACGCCAAGCAGCAACGAGCCGATGCCGGCGCGGCTGCCCTTCGGGTCGGTGAAGCCCGCCACCACGAACTCCTGGCGCAAGGTGCATTTCAGCTTGATCCACGTACTGGTGCGCGCGCTGACATAGGCGGCGTCGGCGCGCTTGCCGATCACGCCTTCAAGCTTCATGCGGCAGGCTGCCTCGAGCATGTCGGCAGGGCCGGCCTCGAAGTCCTCGCTGAACTGCAGGCGCGGCGAGGTGTTGTGCGCGAAGATCCGGCGCAGCAGGGCGCGCCGCTCCACCAGCGGTACCTTGCGCAGGTCATGGCCGGCAAAGTAGGGCAGGTCGAACACGAAATACTGGATGCCCTCGACGCGCGCGGTATCGAAGGCATTCTGCAGCGCCTGGAAGTCGGTCGCGCCATGCTTGCCGAGCACCACGATCTCGCCATCGAGCCAGCCATCGGGCAGGCCCAGGGTGCCGACGTCGCGCGCCAGCGCACGCAGCTTGCTGGTCCAGTCGTTGCCCTGGCGCGTGAACAGGCGCACATCCTTGCCGTCGATGCGGGCCAGCAGCCGGTAGCCGTCGAACTTGATCTCGTAGCGCCACGCCTGCGCGTCGGACGGAGGCTGCTCCACCAGCGTGGCCAGCTGCGGCGCCAGCGCCAGCGGCAAGGCCGCGCGCGGCGCGCCGCGCGGCGGCTTCAGGGATTTCGCCGTGCCGTGTGCATCTGGTGCGGCTTCGTCAGGCGGCTGCGCGGACTTCGCGCGCTTTGCCGCGGGTTTGCGCTGCGTGCCGCCCAGCACGCTGTCCGGCAAGGCCTCGACCACATCGAACTCCGATGCCGGCACGGCGGTCTCGTCGCGCTCCTTGATCAGCAGCCAGGCGTCCTGCTCCTTCTGCCGGCTGCCGTGCATGCGCACCAGGGTCCAGTGACCGTGCAGCTTTTCACCGCGCAGCTCGAACTTCAGCTTGCCGGCGCGGTAGCCGGCCTCGGCATCGCCTACCGGCAACCAGGTGCCGCGGTCCCAGACGATGACCGTGCCGGCGCCATAGTGGCCGGCGGGGATCACGCCCTCGAAGCCGGCATAGTCCAGCGGATGGTCCTCGACATGGATGGCCATGCGCTTGTCGGCCGGGTCCAGGCTCGGGCCCTTGGGCACGGCCCAGCTTTTCAGCGCGCCGCCGAGTTCGAGGCGAAAGTCATAGTGCAGCCGACGCGCCGCGTGCTTCTGGATCACGAAGGAAAGCTCGCCGGCGCGCTTGTGCACCTTGCCGCGGGTGCGCGCGGCGCCGCTGGGCTCAGGCGTGGCGCCGAAGTCGCGCATGCGGCGGTATTTATCGAGCGCGGCGGGAGCGGCCTTGGCGGCTGGCGCGCCGCGTGCCGCCGGGCGGGCCGTGCTGGCGCGCTTGCCGGTGGGCTTGCCGGCGCCTTTTGCCGCGGCGCGGCGTTTGCCTGGATCCTTTGGCGCTGTCGGTCGCGTGGTCTTGGCCATTGCTGTCGCCGGTTAGGTGGGATGTATCCAGCTTAGGCAGCACATGCCGCCGCTGAAATCGGCGCCCGTCCTACAGCGCCCGGCGGCAGCCCCATGCGCGTCGCGCCATGTGGTTCTTACCGGGTGTTGTAAATCTGCGGCAGCCCGCCTGCCGTGGCGCCGCCAGCCAGGGCCGCCCCGGACAGGAACGCTCCTTGCGACTCCCCAGCGGCATGCCCGGCACCGTGCCGGGCCTCCCCGAGGAGAAGCGGCGATGAAACCAACCCTGAAGAACATTGGCTCGCAGGTCATCGTCCTGACCGGTGCCAGCAGCGGCGTGGGCCTGGTGACGGCGCGCAAGGCGGCGCAGCAGGGCGCGCGGCTGGTGCTGGTGGCGCGCAGCGAGGGCTCGCTGCACCAGCTGGCCGAAGAGCTGCGCGACCATGGCAATGAAGTCATCACCGTGGTGGCCGATGTCGGCAAGCATGAAGAGGTTGGCAAGGTGGCGCAGGCTGCGATCGAGCGCTTCGGTGGCTTCGATACCTGGATCAACAACGCCGGCGTGACCATCTTCGGCCGCCATTGCGACGTGCCGCTGGAAGACCAGCGGCGGCTGTTCGATACCAACTACTGGGGCACCGTGCATGGCTCGCTGGCGGCGGCCGCGCACCTGCGCGAGCACGGCGGCGCCATCATCAACATGGGCAGCGAGGCGGCGGACGGCCCGCTGCCGCTGCAGAGCGCCTATGCGGCCTCGCAGCACGCGATCAAGGGCTTTACCGATTCGCTGCGGCTGGAACTGGAGCAGGAGCAGGCGCCGGTCAGCGTGACGCTGATCAAGCCTGCCGGACTGGAAACGCCGCTGGCGATGCACGCCAAGAATTTCCTCGATGTCGAGCCGCGCATGCCGCCGCCGCTGTATGACCCGGCGCTGGCGGCCGACGCGATCCTGTTTGCTGCCGCGAACCCGCGCCGCGAGCTTTTCGTCGGTGCTGCCGCCAAGGCGTTCTCGGCCGCGGCGTACCACGCGCCGCACACCTTCGACCGCTTCATGCGCCGCTTCATGGGCCGCGCGCAACAGACGCATCACCCCGCGGGTCCGCTCGAGGACAACGCGCTGTATGGCAGCGGCAGCGGCCTGCAGGAACGCAGCGGCAGCCACAACGCGCTGCACTCCTGCCCCTACACCACCACCGCGCGGCACCCGATGCTGGCCACTGCGCTGGTGGTGGGCGCCTCCGCCGCGGTTGCCGCGGTGTACCAGTTGCGGCACAAGCGCTAGTGTCCTGTGCTGCGCACATTGGTGGCGCGTGGGCCGCGAACGCCTATCATTGACTCGAATGCCCGCAGTTGCGGGCATTCGGGCCTCCGCCGGGCGGCGGCGCCAGGCCGCCCGCGCACGGGGCCTGCTGTCTTCCCCATCACACAGAAGGTATGCTCATGTCCGAGCCGCATGCGGCAAAAGGCATCCGTACGTCACTCGTCGGCGAGCCGGACGGCACCCTGGCGGACGATGCCGGCCTCCTGCTGGCGGCACAGTACCGGCGCCTGCTCGACGCGGTGGAAGACTGCGCCGTGTTCGAGACCGATGCGCACGGGTGTATTGCGATGTGGCCGGATGCCGCGCGGCGCGTGTTCGGCTACAGCGCCGAGGAAATCACCGGCCGTCACTTTTCCTGCCTGCATCGTCCTGACGATGTCGCTGCCGGCCTGCCGCAGCAATGGCTGCAGGCGGCCGCACTCGGAGGCAGCGCGCGCGACCAGGGCTGGCGCGTGCGGCGCGACGGCAGCCTGCTGCAGGCGTCCTGCCTCATGCGGGCCATTGGCGCTGCCGACGGGCCGGACGTAGCGGCCAGGCATGGCGATGCCTCGTCCGTGGAGTCCGCGGCAGGCCAGGCCGCCGGCTTTATCGTGTCGTGCCGCGACATTACCGTGCAGCAGGCTGCATCCGAGCATGCCCGGCTCGCCGATACCCGGATGCGGCTGCTGGCTGAAAACCTGCCCGGCACCGCGGTGTGCGAACTTGACCTGGACGGCACCATCCGCAGCTGGAACGTCGGCGCGCAGGCGCTGGCCGGCTACGTCGAGGCCGAAGCCGTCGGCCAGCCGCTGGCACTGCTCTATTCCCGCCAGGATGCCGCCGCGGGGCGCGACCGCGCGGCGCTGGAAGCCGCGCGCGCGTGCGGCCAGTGGGCCGGCGAAGAGCGCGTGGCACGCAAGGACGGCTCGGTGGTGCGTTGCCATACGCGCATGGTGCTGGTGCGCGACGCCGCCGGCTGCCCGACCAGCCTGCTGTGGACCGTGCGCGACCTGAGCGATGCGCTGCGGCTGGAAATGCTGGAGGCCGGCAGCCGCCGGCTGCAATCGTTCCTGGCCATCCTGGCGCATGAACTACGCAATCCCCTGGCGGCGGTGCGCAACGCAGTCGAAGTGATCGAGCTGACCCCGGATGCCGACACGCGCGTGCGCCGCTGCGCCGGGATCATCGACCGCCAGCTGCACCAGCTGGAGCGGCTGGTGAACGACCTGCTCGACGTAGGCCGCGTGACCGCCGGCAAGCTGAAGATGGAGCTGACGCCCACCTCGTACAACGACGTGGTAACCACCAGCATCGAGGCAATCCGCCCGGTGCTGGAAGCCGCCGGCCAGCGGCTCGTGTTGGCGCTGCCGGCAAGCTCGCCCTATGTGCGCGCCGACGCCGCGCGGCTGGGGCAGGTGCTGCTGAACCTGCTCAGCAATGCGGTCAAGTACACCCCGCGCGGCGGTATCGTCAGCGTGCATGTGAGCGTGGAGTCAGCGCGCGTCATCACCGCCGTGTCGGATACCGGCCGGGGTCTCGCGCCGGCGGCGCTGGACCGCATCTTCGACCTGTTCGCGCAGGAGGCCGGCGCCGGCAGCCGCAGCGGCCTGGGCATCGGGCTGGCGCTGGCCAAGGCCGTGGTGGAAGCGCACGGCGGCGCGATCCAGGCCGACAGCGGTGGCGCGGGCAAGGGCAGCACCTTCACCGTGATCCTGCCGCGCGCCAGCGCCCGCCGCCGCGAGGCCGGCACGCCGCCGCCAGGGCTGGTGCCGCGGCGCCGCGTGCTGGTGGTGGACGACAATGCCGATTCGGCTGACAGCATGGCCGAGCTGCTGGGCCTGCTCGGCCATGAGGCGCGCGCCGCCCATGGCGGCCAGCAGGCACTGGACCTGGTTGCCGAATTCCGCCCGGATTGCGTGCTGCTCGACCTGGAAATGCCCGACATGTCGGGCTTTGAAGTCCTGCCGGCATTGCGCCAGGCGTGCGCCCCGCGCGCGGTGCAGTTCCTGGCGCTGACTGGGCGCTGCACTGCCGAAGACCAGCGGCGCAGCGAACTGGCCGGCTTCCATGCCTACCTGACCAAGCCGCTGGCGATCGAGGCCCTGTCGCGCGCGCTGGCCGCGCCGCTGCCTTACAAGGAGCGGTAGGCGTCCAGCCGGTTGTACAGCGTCTTCAGGCTGATGCCGAGCGCGCGCGCGGCCTGGCGCTTGTCGCCGTCAAAGCGCGCCAGCGTGGCCATGATGATTTCGCGCTGGGTGTCGGCCAGCGTGGTGCCGACGCGCACGCTGACCACGCCGTCTACCGTGGTGGGCCGCGGCGGCTGCGTGGCCAGGTTGGGGTTGCCGATCTCCACGACCTTGTCGGCCAGGATAAAGGCGCGGTAGACGGCGTTCTTCAGCTCGCGCACATTGCCCGGCCAGTCATAGCGCACCAGCCGCTCCAGCGAGGCGGCCGAGAAGGCCTTGTCGGTGCGCTCCATGGCGTTGTACTCGGCCAGGAAGTGGCGTGCCAGCGGCACGATATCGTCGGGCCGCTCGCGCAGCGGCGGGATATGCAGCGGGAACACGGCCAGCCGGTACAGCAGGTCTTCACGCAACTGGCCGGCACGCGCTGCCTCGACCGGGTCGCGGTTGGTGGCTGCCAGGATGCGCACGTCGGTGGCGATGGGCGTGTCGCCGCCGACGCGGTGGAAGGTGCGGCCTTCCAGCACCCGCAACAACTTGATCTGCATCTCGAGCGGCATTTCAGTGACTTCGTCGAGAAACAGCGTGCCCCCATGGGCCTGCTCGAAGTAGCCTGCCTTCTGCTCGATCGCGCCGGTAAAGCCGCCTTTCTCGTGGCCGAACAGTTCCGACTCGATCAGTGTGGGCTGGATCGCCCCGCAGTTGACCGCAATGAACGGGCCGTTGCGGCGCGCGCTGCGCTCATGCACCGCGCGCGCCACCACTTCCTTGCCGGAGCCGCTTTCGCCTACCGCAAGCATGGTGACATCGGTGGGCGCCACGCGCTCGATCTGGGCCAGCAGGCGTTGCATGGCGGGCGACGCGCTTTCCCACAGCAGCGACACCTGCGAGGGTATGGCACGGCGCGGCGCGGGCTCGCGCGCCGGCTCGGATGTGCTGGCGGCGTGGCTGGCGGGCTGCCCAGAGAGAGCGGCGTTGCTGCGCCGCGATGTGCTGGCGGTCACGGGCACAATGAAGGCCTCGGTCGGGGGCGGGCTTGTCGTGAGAAGTTCCTATGCTAGCCTTTGGCGCAGGGGCTTGCCATAAGTGTCTGAGCCCGCGCGGAAACATCCGACAGCTGTGTCAGACGGACACCGGCAACGACCGTGCCTGCCCGCGCTTAGACTGGCATTACGCAGTGGACTTGTGCAACCGACTGACAATGTCGCAGTCGAAACCCGTGCCGCCCCTGTGCCTGTCGCGCCACGCCTTGCATGGAGCGTGGCGGCGGGCGTGCCCGAGCCCGGCAGCGTGACCGCCGTGGCCCGCGAACGGAGGCGCCAGCGGATTTCGCCCAAGTTTCCAATAGGTCTCACTGACGGATCGTATGCCCCACATCCTGATTGTCGATGACGACGAAAACGCATGTGCCGCGCTAGCCGAGATCGTGGCCATGGAAGGCTTCAGCTCCGCAACGGCGGGCACCCTGCGCGAGGCACGGCTGCAGATCGGCTGGCGCATGCCGGAGGCGATTGTGGCGGACCTGCGCCTGCCGGACGGCAACGGCATGGAGCTGTTCGACGAGGTTGGCGCCTCGGGCGTCGAAGTGATCCTCACGACCGGTTATGCCAGTGTGGAAAGCGCGGTCGAAGCGCTGCGCGCCGGTGCCACCGATTACCTGGTCAAGCCCATCAACGTGGCGCGGCTGCAGACCGTGCTCAGGCGCCTGGCCACCACCGGCGAGTTGCGCGCCGAGATCCATTCGCTGCGCGGCGAGTTGCGCCGCTATGGCCGTTTCGGCCGGCTGATGGGCAGTTCCGAAGTGATGCAGGTGGTCTACGACCAGCTTGCCCGCGTGGCCCCGACTGAAGCCACGGTACTGCTGATCGGCGAAAGCGGCACCGGCAAGGAACTGGCCGCGCAGACCGTGCACGAGCTCTCGTCGCGGCGGCGGCAGCCGTTCCTGGCGGTCAACTGCGGCGCGATCTCGCCCACGCTGATCGAAAGCGAGATGTTCGGCCACGAGCGCGGCAGCTTTACCGGCGCGGACCGCCAGCACAAGGGCTATTTCGAGCGCGCCGACGGCGGCACTCTGTTCCTGGACGAGATCACCGAGATGCCCGCCGAGCTGCAGGTCAAGCTGCTGCGCGTGCTGGAGACCGGCACCTTCATGCGCGTGGGCACCAACCGCGAATGCCATGCCGATGTGCGCGTGCTGGCCGCCACCAACCGCAACCCTGAAGATGCGGTGGCCGACGGCAAGCTGCGCGCGGACCTGTTCCACAGGCTGAACGTGTTCCCGGTAGAACTGCCGCCGCTGCGCGCGCGCGGCGACGACGTGATCCAGATCGCCAACCTGATGCTGGACCAGCTCAATGCCGAGCAGGGCACCCAGCGCCGCTTCGCGCCCAATGTGCTGGACAGCCTGCGCCTGCACGCCTGGCCCGGCAATGTGCGCGAGCTGCGCAACTTCGTGCAGCGCGCCTTCATCATGTCCGACGACGACCTCATCACCGAGGTGCAGGTGCCGCTGCAGGTCGCGGCCACGCAGGCGCCGGGCGCGGCGGTGGTGTCGGTGCCGGTGGGCATGTCCCTTGCCGATGCCGACCGGCAGCTGATCTTCGCCACGCTGGAGCAATGCGCGGGGGTGAAGAAGCACGCGGCCGAGATCCTCGGCATCAGCCTGAAGACTTTGTACAACCGGCTGGAAGATTATGCCGCCCGCGGCGAATTGCCAGAGTGGCTGCGCGCCTCGCGCAACGACACCGGTTCGTCGGCTACCGGCTGATGGCGTGAGGCAGCGCCTGCGTTAGCGGGGATCGGGCCCGTGCCAGTGAGCCGCAGCGCCCTGTGCAGCACGTTTCTTGCTTCCTCCAACGCATACAACCCGGCCAATCCGGCCGGGGACGTGCCAATGCCGAGCCGCACATGACGCAGCACCCCCCGCAATCCGCGATGCCGGACGCTCCGCTTTCCTCGCCGGCCGGCGCCGTGCGCAGCGTGCAAGAGGTGAGCGCGCTGATCGAGCAATCGGCGCATGACCTGCGTTCGTCGCTGAACGCCATCCAGAGCTGGGCCTACGTGCTGGACCGTGCCTTCGATACCATGCCGGCGCCCGCGCAGCGCGCGCTGGACGGGATTCGCTTCGGCATGCAGCAGCAGCTGGCGCTGATCGAGGAGATGGAAGAGGCCGTGCGGCTGCTGGCCGACGAGAGCGCACCGCGCTGGCAGCGCCTGGACCTGCTGGCGCTCACGGCCCAGGCCATTGCCGACCGGCGTCCCACCGCCGAAGCCCGTGGCGTGCTGCTGTCGCCGGTCGCCACTGACGGTGCGGCGGATTCGTCGGAAGCAGCCTATCTGATCGATGGCGACGCCGAGCGGCTGGCCCCGCTGCTGCGGCACCTGCTGGTGCATTGCATCTGGCGCGCGCCGGCCGGCGGCTCGGTCGGCGTGCAGGTGTTGAGCGAGCCGGATCACGTGAAGCTGCGCATTACCGAGAGCCCGCCGCTGGACCAGCAGCGCAGCGCCAGCCGGCTGACCGCGCTGACCGATTTCTTCGGGCGCCGGGCGGCGCCGGACGGCGCGACCCCGGCCCGGCAGAGCAGCGCGCTGCTGCTGACGCGCCGCATGGTCGAAATGCACGGGGCGGCGCTGAGCGCGGAAAGCGATGGCTGCGATAACGACCGGATCAGGGTTTGCATCGCCGTCAGGTTCCCGCGCCACATGAGCGCCTGAAGCGGCGCTGCGCATTCATGTAGTTTTTACCGGCCTGTCGCGTGCGCTACGCGTAGCGCTTGCCGGCCGGCCCTGGTTGCACTTGCCATACCTGCGGCGTCACGGCAGCGCCCGCACCGCTCCCCCGCCACTCTCCTGTCCTTTCCCGTTTCTGGCCCGCGCCTTGCATGGATGAATGACCCAACCAAGGAGGGTACAACCATGCCCAAAGCCAGCCGCAAATCCGACAAGGCCGCGCAGGTTGCTCACAAGCCGTCCGGCGCGAAATCCGACAAGTCCCTGGCTGCCCGCATGGGCGGGCCATCCGCGGGCAAGGCCCACGCAGGCAGCAAGGCCGCCGCAGGCGACAAGCAACGGGGCAAGGAAGCCAAGACCTACCAGGCCGCCGTGGACGACTCGCTGGAGATGACGTTCCCGGCCAGCGACCCGATCTCGCCGAGCGCAGCCATGCACGCCGAGAAGAAGACGCAGACCGCGCGCGACGATGTCGACTGGAAGCTCAAACGGGGCAGTGAAGAGCAGCCCGTGGGCGCCAAGCCGGCCGGCCAGCGCAAGGGGTCGGCCAGCAAGCGCTGAAGCGCATTTCCGCAACCCTGAGTCCAGGTGCCGCGGCGGGATTCTACCCAGGGCCCCGCGCCGCGGCCCGCCAAACGGAGATAGCCATGACCCGAGTCCAACCTGAGCCCCCTGAAGAACGGCCGCCGCACGGCGCATCCATCGTCGGCGGCATCGACCGCGATTCCCCGGGCCCTGGCCCATTCGTGATGGCAGCCGACACGCTCGAGGGCAACAAGGTGGTTGACCCCGCCGGCGACGATATCGGCACCATCGACCACATCATGATCGACGTGCTGGGTGGGCGCGTGGCCTACGCGGTGCTGGCCATGGGCGGCTTCCTTGGCATTGGTGAAAAACTCTTCGCCTTGCCGTGGTCGGCGCTCACGCTCGATACGCGGCGCAAGTGTTTTGTGCTTGGTGTTGAAAGGGATCGGCTCAAGGCCGCGCCGGGGTTTGACAAGGACCACTGGCCCAGCATGGCGGATTCGCAGTGGGCGACCAGCATTCACCAGTATTACGGGATTTCGCCTTATTGGGAGGCGGATCGGTATGACCCTTGGGATGAGAGGAGGAGGTGATGGGGGATTGGGCGACGGCCCTTTAGGCTGGCGCCAATGCGGTCGCTTGTCGCCCTTGGCGGGCGTGGCTGTTTCGCCGGCGTAGCCGGCGAGTCACTTTTTGTCCGAGCGACAAAAAGTAACCAAAAAACGCGTCGCCTATGCGGCTGGCAATCAATTTCACGGCGTTGGTCATATGGGCGGCCGTGCTTGCCGTTTGGATGTGGTCGCAGTTCGACCCTGCTAACGCCATGTGAGTGTGTGCCAGTGCCTGCGATAACCGGCTTTTGAACGATCCCCAAGTCGGGCGGTGGCCCGCGCTCTCTAGCGTTATCGCATCAACGCCTTCGGCTGCGCTTCGCGCAAGCGCCCAATGACCGTCAGCGCATTTTGGGCCTGCGTAGCAGCCGTAGGCGTCCCCGCGATGCGGCTGGCAGCAGGCGGCCTACACCCTGCATGGGGATCGTTCAATAGTGGGTTAACGGAGGCACTGCCCCACACTCACATGGCGTTAGCAGGGTCGAACGGGCACCCACGCCGAACGGCAAACACCACCGTGCGAACCACCAACGCCGTGGAATTGATTGCCAGCCGCTCAGGCGACGCGTTTTTTGGTTACTTTTTGTCGCTCGGACAAAAAGTGACTCGCCGGCTACGCCGGCGAAACAGCCACGCCCGCCAAGGGCGAAAACCGACCGCATGGCACCAAGCCAAAGAGCCACGCCCGCCAAGCGCCATAAGCCACCAAATGACGCCAATCACAAACAAGCCACAACTCTGTGGGAGCGCCAACAATGAACAATTCCAGCCCAATCCCTCCAGGCATTGACCATCGATCCGGATCCGGCAAGCATGGCTTGCTGCATGCGTTTGACCGCTTCGCCGGCGCGGCCACGCGCCAGGCCGGATCGCCGGTCGCATTCGTGCTGGCCGTCGGCGTGGTGGCCGCGTGGGCCATCACCGGCCCATTGTTTTCCTATTCCGAGACCTGGCAACTGGTCATCAATACCGGCACCACCATCGTCACCTTCCTGATGGTGTTCCTGATTCAGCAGAGCCAGAACAAGGACGCGGTCGCGGTCCACCTGAAGCTCAATGAACTGCTCGCCTCGCACCGCGAAGCCAGCAATATGCTGGTGTCGATCGAGGACCTGGACGAGGAAGAGCTGCGCCAGCTGGTGACCTTCTATCGCCACCTGGCCGAGCTGGCTGACAAGGAAGACGGTATCAAGTCGAGCCATTCGCTGGACGAGGCGCGCGAGAACCACGCCGCCAAGCGGCAGGCGCGCGCAGCGCGCGGGCGCCGGCTGGACGGCAGCGATGCCGGGAGCCGCTCACCCACCGTGGCACCCAGCTCTTAGCCCATGCGGCCCCTTCCATTCCATCGAGCGACAGCCACCAGCAAGGAGCCGCCCGTGTCCGAACCGAGCAAGGCAACGAATCAAAAGCGCGCCGCCCCGGGCAACCTGCCGGCGCGCAGCCGCGCGGTGATGGTCTACGGTTGCGAGACCCTGGGCAAGGCCGACAGCCACCATGGCACGACCCTTGCCAATATTGCCCGCAAGGTCGCCGACATCACGGGTCTCACCTTTGCAGGCGCCTACGCCGCGCCTGATGCGGGGCTGCCTGTGCCGTACCTGGTGCCCGCGCAGACGCTGGTGGGGCGCAAGCTGGCCCAGGACCTCGGCGTGCGGGGCGCGGGCGACCTGTTTGGCGGGGTGGTGCCTTACGCCTTCGTGGCCACCAAGGCGATCACGCACGGCCTGGTGGCACCCGGCGCGGCAGCACCGCAGGGCTGGTCCGAGGACTTTGTGCAGCGCGTGGTGGGCGCTACCCTGCCGGGCTTCACCGCCTTCACGCTCGGCGACGCGCGGATTGCGGCAATGCGCCTGCTGGCGCTGGGGCCGGTACGGCTGAAAGAACCGTATGGCGTCGGCGGGCTGGGCCAGCGCGTGGTCCACGACGAACGCTCGCTGGACGAGGCGCTTGCCGCGATGGCGCCCGACGTGGTGGAAGCCCATGGCCTGGTGGCGGAGCGCGACCTGGACGCGCCGCAGACCTACAGCGTGGGGCAGGTGGAACTGGCGGGCCTGCGGGCCAGCTATTGCGGCACGCAAGGGCTCACTGCCAACAACCACGGGCAGAAGGTCTATGGTGGCTCGACGCTGACGATGGTGCGCGGCGGCCTCGAGGCGCTGCTGCGGCACCCGTTCGACGCGCGCACGCTGGCCGCGGTGCGGGCCGCGATGGTGTACCACGAAGCCGCGCTCGCGTGCTATGGCGATGCCGGGAACATGGTGCTGTCGCGCTGCAACTACGACGTCGCCTTCGGCCCGCCCGCGGGCAGCGCCGGCCACGGGCAGGTGCTTGGGGGCGTGCTGGAACAGTCCTGGCGGGTGGGCGGCGCGACCGGCGCCGAACTGGCGGCGCTGGCCGCGCTGCGCGAGGATCCGCGCCGCGCCCGCGTGGTGGCTGCCACGCGCGAGGTCTATGGCAAGGGCGTGCGCGTGCCGGACGACGCCGAGATCTACTTCCAGGGAGAAGACCGGCACGCCGGTCCGTTGACCAAATACGCACGACTGGAGCCTGATTCCGATGGCAACGCATGAAGACCTGCTGCAGATAGAAAGCGAAGGCGGCACCATTGCCGGCACCCTGATCAGCCCGCAAACCAGGCTGCCGGGCGTGCTGTTTGTCCACGGCTGGGGCGGCAGCCAGCAGCAATACCTGGCCCGCGCGCGCAAGGTGGCAGGCCTGGGCTGCGTCTGCCTGACCTTCGACCTGACCGGGCACGCCGGCACCCAGGCGCAATACGAGACCGTCAGCCGCATGCGCAACCTGGCCGACGTGGTGGCCGCCTACGATGTGCTGGTGCGCCAGCCCGAAGTGGACCGCAACGCCATCGCGGTGGTGGGCAGCAGCTACGGCGGCTACCTGGCTGCGCTGCTGAGCACGCTGCGCCAGGTGCGCTGGATGGCGTTCCGCGCGCCGGCGCTGTACATGGACTCGGGCTGGGAACTGCCCAAGCGCCAGCTGCATCGCGAACAGGACCTGGTGGCCTACCGGCGCAGCGTGGTGCCGCCCGAGAGCAACCGCGCCCTGCGCGCTTGCGCGGAATTTGCCGGCGACGTGCTGGTGATCGAATCCGAGCACGACCAGGTGGTGCCGCACGCCGCGGTGATGAGCTACGTGGATGCCTGCGTGCACGCCAGCTCCATGACCTACCGCGTGATCAAGGGTGCCGACCACGGCCTGACGGAAGAGGAAAGCCAGCGCGGCTACAGCAGCCTGCTGGTCAACTGGCTGCGCGAGATGATCACCGTCGCGCGCGCCGGCCCGGTCAGCGCCGAGCGCG
The DNA here is from genome assembly GCF_058787575.1 of Cupriavidus sp. FW305-3-2-15-C-LB2. NCBI lineage: Bacteria > Pseudomonadati > Pseudomonadota > Betaproteobacteria > Burkholderiales > Burkholderiaceae > Cupriavidus > Cupriavidus sp. FW305-3-2-15-C-LB2. The sequence goes on along the minus strand of NZ_JBYSZW010000058.1, from coordinate 28,572 downwards.
CCGAGCGGCCCGCACCGCAGGCGGCCACCGGCGAGCCGGGCATGCCGCAGGCCGAGTTCGCAAGCGTGCCGGCGGCGGTATCCGGCGCCCAATAGCGGCTTGCGCCATGTCGATGGCAGCAGGCCAGGACAGCTGAACCGGCTCAGCACCCCAATGGGCCGATGTAGCCCGGCAGGCCGCGCGCGCCCGCGGCGTGGGCCAGCCGGAACGCCTGCGCCAGCGCGATGGCAAAGTGATGCGGGGTGTCGAACGGGCCCGCCACGTGGCGGCGGAAATAGTCGGCCCAGCGGAAATCCATATAGGCGGTCTTGACCTTGCGATAGCCGCCGGCCAGCTGCACGAAGGCCTCGAGGCTGCGATACGGGTCGTCGCGCATGTCGTGGATGCCGGCAGGCAGTTCCGTCAGCGGACGGCGGCGCCCGTGTTCGTCGTAAGGGTGGACCATGTGCTCGGCCACCATGTGGCGCCAGAACGCCGGCACGTCCATGTCGCTCAGGTCGGCGCGCACCACGCCCGGCACATGGGTGAGCCCCAGATCGTGCCAGGCGCGCACCCAGTGATGGTGATCGACCACGTACAGGGCCTGTTCAGGACCGATCACCAGGTGTACGCGGTGCCGGTCCAGGAACGCGGCGCGGTCCTCCGGCGGCACGCGCCGGGTGACATGGACCTTCTGCGCGACGTGGTAGCCGCCTACTGTGATCTGGGTGGGACGCAGGGCATCCAGCGGCACCATCAGCTTGCTGTCCGGGCACAGCTTGCGAGGCTGGCGGCGCATGGGCGCATCAACTCTTGTTCAGCGTGCGCTCAGGCGAGATCCCCGAAGTATCGGTGCCGGCCGCATCGTCGCCGCCGACCTCGGAGCCCGCCGCCCACGCGGCGCCTGGCTGGCGCTGCACGCGCAGGTGATTATTCACCTCGGTGACTCCGAACACGGCATCGGCGATGTCCTCGATCACGTACTTCTCGCGGCGCTCGCGCACGGTGCCGTCCAGCGTCACCACGCCGTTGGCCACTTCCACGCTGACATCGTGGACATCGACATAGGGGTTCATCGCCAGGCGTTCGCACACATCCTCGCGTACGCGCTCATCGGCGCGGCGGTAGCCCTTGGGGCCGACCGGACGGCGCCCGGCGCGCTGGCCGCCTGGCGCTCCCGCTTGCGCCGTATAGGACGCGTGGCGCCGGTAGCCCGGATCATCCGGGTACACACGCTGGCCGCCGCTGTACGACTGGCCACCGCTGCCGGCATCGCCAAAATAGCCGCCGCCATAGCTCGGCTGCCCGGCGCGCTGCGCGCGGTCGCGTTCCATGCCTTCGCGCCAGTGCATGGCGCGGCCGCCGCGTTCACCCCATTCTTCTTCACCACCGTGCCAGCCGCGGCCAGGCTGGCGCGGGTCATCCTCATCGCTGAGTTCGCTGCGGCGTCCGCGCGGGCCGAAGCGGTCTTCATCGCGGTAGCCATAGCCCGATTCGCGTTCTTCGCTGCGGTAGCCGCTGTCCTGCGGGGCCGGCCGGTAGCCACCATAGCCGCTGCTGTACGGATGGCCGGTGCCGCCCGTGTCGGCCGCGCCATAGCCCGGTTCGCCCCAACTGCCGCGGCGCTGGCCGGCAGGCGTGTCCTGCTGGTACCACGGGCCGCCATGGAGATCGGACTCGCGTTCGCGGCCCGGAGGCGCGGATTGGCCGCTGCTGTCGCCGCGCCAGTCCTCGCCCCATTCCTGTCCCCAGTCCTCCGAGCCGCTGCCCCGGCCCTGGTCGCGCGTCCGTTGCGCCGGGCCGCGCTCGCGGCGCTGCGTTTCGCTGCCGCTGCGGGGGCCGCTGCGGCTGCGCTCGTTGCGGAAGTTGAACATGGTTGCCTCCTGGCTGTGGGGCCCGGGCGTCCTCCGCCGCACTGCCTGGTGCGGCGGGCCCGTGCGGCAACCGCCGCAGGCGCGCCGGGCCGGTGATGTTCATGCCTGCAATGGCCGCAATATCCGTGCCCCGACGCGCGCGCGGGGGCCAGGCGGGCTGGCCGTCCCGGATCGCTGTAAGGATTGCCGGGCGATGTAAGGGTTACGGGCGGCGTGTCAGCCACGGCCGCGGGCCGCGGCGTGGCCCGGGCTCGCCGTTTGCGGCATGGAATTTGCGCGGCACCTGCAAGGGCCGCGATGCGGCCGCGCAGACAGGAGCCAGCCATGTCCACACCGACCAGCATCCCGCCCCAGCACCAGTCGCGACAACCTGGCCTGGAGTCCGCCATGCGGCCGCAGCCGGACAGCGGCGCTGACGACTATGTCGGCAGCGGCCGCCTGCGCGGGCGCGCGGCGCTGATTACCGGCGGCGACAGCGGCATCGGCCGGGCCATTGCGGTGGCGTTTGCGCGTGAAGGCGCCGATGTCGCCATCGCCTATCTCGATGAGCATGCCGATGCGCGCGAGACCGTCGAGCTGGTGGAGGGGGCGGGCCGCAAATGCCTGGCAATCGCCGGCGACCTCGCCGACCGCGCGCATGCCGAGGCCGTGGCGCGACAGGCGTTGCAGCAGTACGGCAAGCTCGACATCCTGGTCAACAACGCCGCCGAGCAACACTCCAAGGCCTCGCTGGAAGAGGTCGACGCCAGCCAGGTGGAGGCCACCTTCCGCACCAATGTGTTTGCGATGTTCCACCTGACGCGCGCGGTGCTGCCGCACCTGAAGTCGGGCGCGTCAATACTGAACACCACTTCGGTGACCGCGTATCGCGGCAGCAAGCACCTGCTGGATTATTCCGCCACCAAGGGTGCGATCGTATCGTTCACGCGTTCCCTGGCGCTGCAGGTGGTCGAGCGCGGCATCCGTGTCAACGGCGTCGCGCCGGGCCCGATCTGGACACCGCTGATCCCGTCGACCTTCACCGCGGAGGAAGTGGCCGAGTTTGGCAAGAAGACGCCGATGGGCCGCCCGGGACAACCGTTCGAGGTGGCGGCGGGCTTTGTATTCCTGGCGTCCGACGCGGCCAGCTATATCACCGGGCAGATCCTGCACATCAACGGCGGCGAGGTCGTCAACGGCTGAGGCGCCAGGGCGGGGCATGTAGTTCCGGGGCCGCCTTTGCAAATATTGCACGCCGGCGTGCGCGCCATGCAGGCCGTGCGCGCGGCGTGCCGCACAGCAGGCGCAGGCGTGGCTCTTGCAATGTGGATGACAGCAGTCATGACCATCGCCACCATCATGGGAGTCAGTCATCATGTCATCGATCGTAGCCGGACGTTTCGATTCGATTGCCAGCGCCGAAGACGTGGCACGTACCCTGTTCTCGCGCGGCTTCTCCGTGTGGGACGTATCCATCATGTCGGTGGGGCCGGACAGTGCGCCGGAAAGCGGCGCGGTGGACCGCGTCATGCTGGCGGCATGCGTCAACAACGGCCTCGATTCCGTTGCCGTGGACGTGCTGCGTGAAGCCGGGGCGAGCGCACTGGAATGCGCGCAAGGCAACTGGGAATGCGGCCAGTGGACGGATTTCAATCCCGCCCGCCACGGCGAGCCCATACGCGGCGGCGAGGGTGAGTACTGGCCACGCCCGCTCGCACGCGAGGCGGTTGCCGAAGAGAGCACCGGCAACGAAGACCCGGGCAGCGAGCTTGAGCACTTCGTCGACCAGAAGCGTGCCGAGAACGACTGAGCGCCGCGTCGCCGCAGCCGACAGCGCTGAACCAGGCACGCCGCGCAGCGCGCGAGGCAACGCCGTTGCCGAACTGGCTCGCCTGCGCCCGACCCAGCTGACGCTCGGTTATGCCCACGTCAGCTACAAGATGGATGTCACGCAGCGCCACGCGAACCCGGACGACCACGCGGCGCTGCGGCGCTTCATGCGCCGCCATCGCGTCAAGACCGTGGCCGGGCCGGGCGGCAGCCTCTATATCATCGATCACCATCACTGGGCGCGGGCGTGGCTGGATCTCGGCTACGAGCAGGCACCGGTGCGCGTGCTGCATGACTTCAGCCGCCTGAGCCCGTCGGCGTTCTGGAAACGGATGCGCCGTCTCGGCCATGTCCATCCCTATGACGAGCACGGCAAGCTGCTGGGCCCGAAGGCGCTGCCGCCCACTGTGCGGGGCATGCGCGACGATCCCTATCGCAGCCTGGCGGCCTTTGCGCGCGAGGCCGGGGCTTACCGCAAGCCTGGCAGCGCTGCCGGCGATTTCTCCTGGGCCGCCTTCCTGCGCGAGCGGGTGGAACAGGACCTGGGCAGCGTTGCGGGATTCGGGCTGGCGCTGGCGGAGTCGATCCGGCTGGCGCGCAGCGCCCGGGCAAGACGTTTGCCCGGCTATTGCGGCGGGCCGGCGAGGGGGAGGGTCGGGGGAAAGAAGGGCGGTGCCAGATAGCAGGTGGTGGCTGACCCTGGCAGCCCGCTTGGGCTTGCTCGCTCGCCCACGGGCGGGAGAGTGAGCAAGCTTGCCGATCAACTGTCTGACTTGTGCTTCGGCATGCCCTTGGTCTTGGTCGAAGCCATCTTGTCGAGTTCCTTCTCGCTCATCGATTTATACATCGAGCGGGAAGGTCCCTTGAGCGATCCGGCCTTCTTTTCGCCGCGCTTTGCGGAGAGCGCCGCTCCCGCGGCCTGCTGTTGCGCCTTGGATTTGGCTGGCATCTGGGTCTCCTTGCAAATGGGGGAAGGAACCGGGCGATGCGGTGGCACACGCCCGCGCTTCGTTATAGGGCGCCGGCGCGGCAGCTACAAGGGTAGCCCCGCGCTGGCGCCGCTGCGTGCGCCAGCCGGCGTGCGTTGCCCGCAGGCTGGCCGGGAACGCTAGATCCGGCCAAGCACCACGAGCAGCACCACGATCAGGACGATCAGGCCCAGGCCGCCGCTAGGCCAGTAGCCCCAGCCGGAACTGTAGGGCCAGGCCGGCAACGCGCCGATCAGCAGCAGGATAAGGATGATCAGGAGAATGGTGCCGATTCCCATGGCGTGCTCCTTGTTGTGGATCTGGCAAGCCGGGCTTCCGGACCGGGTGGCCTCGGAGAGCCAACTGCTTACAGTTCAGCCTAGATCAGGGGGCGCCGGCGTCCCCCCGGACTAGGGCTGAAATCGCTGTAGGAATCGGACGACGTTGGGGTGCCGGGCGCGCAACATGCAGGGCTGTCGTGGCGGCCACTGCGCCGCGTTCAGAACGCTGCGTTCAGCCCGTGTTCGACGGCATAGACGGCCACCTGCACGCGGCTGGCCAGGTTCAGCTTCTTCAGGATGTTCTGCACGTGGATCTTCACCGTGCTTTCCGCCACGCCCAGGTCGCGCGCGATCTCCTTGTTGCTTTCGCCGCGCGCCAGGCCCTGCACGATCTCGCGCTCGCGCGCGGTCAGCCGCGGCGCTTCGTCCTGGCGCGCCGCGGCCACCGGTGCGGGAGCGCGGAACTGGGCCACCAGCTTGGCGGTCATGCTGTCGGAGATGACCGGCTCGCCGGCCGCGGCACGGCGGATGCCGGCGATCAGCGCCTCGGTCTCGATATTCTTGATCAGGTAGCCGCGCGCACCGCCGCGCAGCGCGGCAGCCAGTTCCTCGGCTTCCTCGGACACGGTCAGCACGATCACGGCGGTCCGCGGCAGGTCTTCCACCAGCAGCTGCAGGGCCTCCAGGCCGGACAGGCCGGGCATGTTCAGGTCCAGCAGGATCACGTCGGGACGGTGCTGCTTGGCGCGCTTGATGCCTTCCACGCCGTCGGCGGCTTCGTCGACGATCTCGAAGTCGGCTTGCCGCTGCAGCAGCGCACGGATGCCGGAGCGGAACAGGGTGTGGTCGTCGATCAGCAGGATGCGGATGGTCATGGCTGGGTCTCGGTGGTCGTGGGGGCGGGGCGGGTGTCGGCGAACTCGCGGGCGCCGGAAGAGCGGCCGGCGGGCAGCACCAGTTCGATGCGCACGCCGTGGCCGGGGCGGGCCTGCACGTGCAGCTGCGCCCCCAGCCGCGCCGCGCGCTCGCGCATGATGTTCAGGCCGATATGCGCTTCGGCGCGCGTGGCGATTTCCTCCGGATCGAAGCCCTCGCCGTCGTCCTGCACCACCAGCCGGAAATCGCGGCCGTGGCTGAGCGCCACCGCCACGTGCGCCGCCATGGCGTGCTTGCGCACATTGGAGAGCGCCTCCTGCAGGATGAACAGCACCTGCAGCTGCTGCTCCGGCGCCAGCGGCCAGGCGCCGCCGCTCTCGTCAATGGCGAGCGTGGCCTCGGTGCGGCACTGGCGCCGAAAGCGGCCCACGGTCTCTTCCACCGCCGGTCGCAGCTCGCCGGTGCCGAGCCGCGAGCGGAAGTTGTTCAGCAGTTCGCGCACGTCCTGGTAGCTCTCTTCCACGCCGTGGCGCAGCATCGGCACGATCTCACGGGTCTCGGCCAGGTCGTCGCGTTCGACCGCGGCGTCCAGCAGCTGCACCTGCAGGTTCAGGTAGTTCAGGCCCTGGGCAATGCTGTCGTGCAGGCCCTGCGCCACCAGGTTGCGCTCTTCCACCACCGCCAGCTGGCGCGCGGTCGCGGACAGGCGCAGGTGTTCCAGCGCGGTGCCAAGGTGCTGGCCCAGTGTTTCCAGCATCTGGCGGTCTGACGGGGGCAGCGCGCGCGGCGTGCGGAAGTGCAGCGCGAACACGCCGGTGGCGCCGCGCTGGCTTTCGATGCGGAAGGCCGCCAGCGACTGGAAGCCGTTGCGGCTGCAGGGCGTGGCATCCCCGGCGGCGCCCTGGCGCTGCGCCGCGCGCAGGTCGACGATGGCGACCACGGCCTCGCGCGTGGCGTCGCCGCAATGGCAGGCGTTGGCCGCCGCGCAGGATTCGGATTCTGCCAGCGCGGCCGGCAGGCCGGCGGCTGCCAGCAGGTGCATCCTGCCATGGCGGCTGTCCAGCACGCGCACGCTGCCGCCATCGGCATCGAACTGGCGCATCACGCGTTCCAGGAAGCCGCGCGCCATGGCCTCGGCATCGGCGGCCTGGTTCAGGAAGGCGGCCATGTCGTAGAGCGTCTCCAGGTCGCGGTTCTGGCGTTCCAGCTCGGCGGTCTTCTGTGCCACGCGCGTCTCCAGGTCGTGGTACAGCCCCTGCAGTTCGCCGGCCATGCGGTTGAAGCCTTCGCTGAGGGTGCCGAACTCGTCGCGGCTTTCCACCGGCAGGCGCAGCGAGAACTCGCGCGCGGCCATGCGCCGCAGGCCGTCCTGCAGCCGCAGCACCGGCAGGATGATCCACAGGTAGAGCAGGTAGATCACGGCCACGGTGCCGACGCAGGCCATTGCCGCCAGCGCGATCTGCGACAAGCGCAGCCAGTCGGTCTTGCGCGCGCTGTCATGCTCGATCATGCCAACCAGGCGATCGGCCTGCGCGACGAAGCCGGGCAGTGCGGCGATATAGCTTGCCGGCGCTGCGTGCTCGCCCGTTCCGGCTACCGCCAGCGGGCGCAGACGTTGTTGCCAGCCCTGCGTGACACGGGTCATCTGGGCATGGATGGCGGGTTCGTCCGGCAGGAACAGCGGGCGCGCCGCGTCGCCTTTCCTGAGCAGGGCCAGCGTGGCGTCCAGCGCCTGCACCTGCTCGGCCAGTGCATTGTCCTGGCGCGCCTGCGCCAGCGTCAGTTCGATCGCCACGCGGTTGGCGCGCATGCGCAGGCTGCCGGCGTCATTGATGGCGGCACCCGCGCCTTCCAGCTTCCATGACAGCCACAGCGTGCCGGCAATCATGCCCAGCACCACCAGCAGCACGGCCAGCGAGAGCGAGATGATGCGGGTGGAGAGGCGGTCGCGCAGCGCCGGCAGGCCGGCAGCGCGGAAGTCCGCCGCGGCGCTGGCGGCTGGAGGATCGGTTCGGAACATGGCGGTATCGGGGGCTACCAGTCGGGGGAAGCCGGGTGGTGGCCCGGCGGCCGGCGCGTGCATGGCTGCGCGCTGGCATCGAGGGCAATTTTCCCTGCGCAGCACGCGGGGCTTCCTGCGCCAGATCAAGAAAACCCGGCTTCGGCGTCTGGCATGTGCGGCCGGCGGCGCATCGGCTTGTCATTTGCGGGGAATACCGCCCACACACCAGGCCTGTCACGTCGTGACATATCGCTCCACCGCATGGCGCGGGGATACATCGTCGGACTTATCTGCGGTCAAATCCCCACGACCTGCCCTGGCCTAGCATCGGGTCCCAACATTGATGGGGAGAAGCAAGGCGTGAAGGCAGCCAGTTTCGACTATGAACGCGCCCCGCGCCTGGCCGTGGTGTTCGGCTGCCTGATGCCGGCGCCGTGGCTTGGTGCTGCGGCGGGAGTCTTGCTTGCCGCCGGTCCGCCCGGCGGCTTGCCGGACCGCTTTGCGCCACTGGCGCTGGTGGCTGTGCATGTGCTGGCGCTGGGCATGCTGCTGCCGGTCATGGTGGGCGCGCTGTTCCAGATGATGCCGGTGGTGGCCGGCGTGGCCGTGCCGGCCGCGGGGCTGCTTGCGCCGTTCATGGCCGCGGCCGGCGCGGGCGTGGCCACCGCCCTGGGCATTGGCCTGCTCGGCGGCGAGCCTGTGGCGATGCAGGCGGCTGCGGCCGTGGCCGTGATCCTGTTGCTGGCCGGGGCCATCCTGCTGGCTGCGGGCCGGCGCGTGGCCGCAGTGGATGCCACCACGCGCACCCTTGCCGGCATCGGCGCGCCGCTGATGGTCGCGGTGCTGTGCGGCATGGTGCTGGCCGGCGCCTTCGGCGGCTGGTGGCGCGTGCCGGTGGCGCGCTGGCTCGGCCTGCATATGGCGTGGGCGCTGGGCGGCTGGCTGGCGGCACTGGTGACCGGCGTGGCCACCACCGTGCTGCCGATGTTCTGGCAGGTGCCACGCCTGCCGGCGGCGATCGGGCGCTGGCTGCCCATGGCGCACTGGTTGCCGCTGGCGCTGTTCAGCGCCGCGGCAATGCTGTGGCCGGATCACCGTGCGCTGGCGTATGGCGTGCTGCTCGTGTGGCTGGCGTTCGTGGCGGTGGTGGGCGCATGCGGGCTGGCCGGCACGCTGCGCGCGCGGCGGCGCCATGATCCGCTGTGGCTGCTCTGGCCGGTGGCATGCGCCAGCATGGCAGGCGCGGCGCTGCTGGGGGCGGCGGCCGTGGTGCTGCCCGCCACCGGGCTGCCGCTGGCATGGTGGGCCGGCACCATGGCGCTGGTCGGCGTGGGCGTGCTGCCGGTCACGGCCATGCTCGGCAAGATCGTGCCGTTCCTGGCCTGGCTGCACCTGCGCCGGCTGCTGCCGCCGCGCGCGCGGGTGCCGGCCATGCAGGCCATCATCGTGCCGGGCCGGCAACGGCGGCAGGCATGGCTGCTGCTGGCTGCCTACGTCCTGCTGCTGGCGGTGCCGCTGGCGCCGGCGCCGCTGGCCCGCGCTGGCGGCGTGCTGCTGGCGGGCGCCAATGCGTGGCTGGGGTGGCAACTGCTGGGAGCGTTGCGATGCATGCGGGAGATGAAGAAGCGCGGCGGATTACCGCCGCGCTCAGATTGCTGACAAAGTCTTTCCTGCTGCGGGTGTGCGGCGCCCGTTGCACTTGCCGGCCTTGCGAGTTGGCTCGCTCAGATTGCTGAAGCTGTTGCCGTCAGGCTGGCGCCAGCCCGGCGGGCTTTTCCCCCGTCAACAGATAGTGCATCAGCTCCGCCACCGGCCGGATCGCCTCGCCGAAGGGCAGCGCACCCCGGCCGCGGAAGAACAGGCCGCGCTCCACGTCGCCGCGCACGGCCTGCGCCAGCTTCAGGTCGATGCAGAACTGGCCGATGCGGGCAATGCCGTCGCGCAGCCCGCACGCCTGCAGGCAGTCGAAGCCCTCCAGGCATTCACGCGGCCTGGCGCGGCGCTGCAGCCGCGACTCGCTCGACAGGTAGCGCGACAGCCACGGCGTCAGCACCGCGCGCGCGGGCAGCCCGGCCACGCTGGTGAACTCGCGCAGGGTCTCGGGCCGCGCCGTGGCCAGCACCTGCTTGAAGGCCGGGTGGGCATCGCATTCCTCGGTCACGGCGAAGGCCGTGCCCAGCTGCACCGCGGCGGCGCCCTCGCCCAGCCAGTGGCGCACCTTGGCATGGCTGTCGATGCCGCCGGCCAGGATCAGCGGAATGCTGTCCCAGGCCAGCCCGAGCTGCGCAAACAGCTCGCGGCATTCGGCCAGCACGCGCGCAAACGAGAAGCGCGGCTCTGACAGGTCCTGGATGGTGGCCGCGCCCAGATGGCCGCCGGCATGGGCCGGATGCTCGACCACGATGGCATCGGGCAGGCGGCCCTTCTTCATCCAGCGGCGCAGCACCAGGCCGATGCCGCGCGCCTCGGACAAGATCGGGATCAGCGCCACCTTGGGGTGGCTGGCGGTCAGCTCGGGCAGGTCCAGCGGCAGGCCGGCGCCCATGACGATGGCATCGGCGCCGCTTTCACAGGATTGCCGCACCAGCGCGGCGTGCGAGCCCACCGCCTTCATCACGTTGACGGCGATCAGCCCGCGGCCCTCGGATGCCGTGCGCGCGGCACGGATCTCGCGATCCAGCGCCTCGAGGTTGGCGGCTTCGATGGCGGGCTTGTCACGGCTGCCGCGGGTGCGTTCCATCAGGTCGGGGTGGTGGTGGCGCAGGTCGATGCTGGCGATGGTGCCGACGCCGTTCTCGCGCGCGACGGCGCCGGCCAGCCGGTGGGCCGAGATGCCGATGCCCATGCCGCCCTGCACGATGGGCAGCAGGCGGCGGCCGGCCAGCTTGAGCCAGGGTTGATTCATAAAATCTCCGGAAGAGGATGGGCGCGGGGCCGGCGTGCGGCCAGCCGCGTGGATGACCGGGCAAGCGTGGCACAGCGGCACGGGCCGGCGTTTGCCGCAGGTCAAGCGCGCGCTGGTGGCCTGCCATCGGCCTACGCCAACCGGCATAGGCCAACGCAGGCGGTGTGCCGTTGGCGTGGGTTTGCGCGCGGTCAAGCCCCTGCTGCAAGCGCTTGGCTAGCATCAGCCGCTGTCTTCATCTTCGCGCCGCCGCCGGCGCCATCACCGATGACCCCTGCCTCCCCAGCTCCATCCACCGCGGCGAACGTGCCGCGCCGGCCCCAGCTCGTTGCGCCCGCCGGTTCGCTGGCGGCCCTGCGCATGGCACTGCAGCACGGCGCCGACGCGGTCTACCTGGGCCTGCGCGATGCCACCAACGCGCGCAACTTCGGCGGCCTGAACTTTACCGAGGCCGACATCCGCACCGGCGTGGCCGAGGCCCACGCGCGCGGCGCCGAGGTGCTGTTCGCGATCAACACCTTTGCCCAGATGGGCGCGGTGGCCCAATGGCAGCGCGCGGTCGATGCGGCGGCGGAGCTTGGCGCCGACGCGGTCATCATGGCCGACGCCGGCCTGATGGGCTATGCCTGCGAGCGCCATCCGGGCTTGCGCCTGCACCTGTCGGTGCAGGGTTCGGCCACGCATGCCGACGCCATCGAGCTGATGCGCGAGCGCTTTCATATCCGCCGCGTGGTGCTGCCGCGCGTGCTGTCGCTGGCGCAGATCGGCAAGCTGGCGCGTCAGACCAGCGTGGAGCTGGAGGTGTTCGGCTTCGGCAGCCTGTGCGTGATGGCCGAGGGGCGCTGCCTGCTGTCGTCCTACGCCACCGGCGACTCGCCCAACAACAAGGGCGTCTGCTCGCCCGCGCACGCGGTGCGCTGGACCGAGCAGGACGGCACCATGCAGGCGCGGCTGTCGGGCATCCTGATCGACAGCTATGCGCCGGGCGAGCCGGCCGGCTATCCCACGCTGTGCAAGGGCCGCTTCGAGGTGGAGGGCGAGCGCGGCTACGTGCTGGAAGAGCCCACCAGCCTCAATGCGCTGTCGCTGCTGCCGGCGCTGATCGACATGGGCATCGCTGCCATCAAGATCGAAGGCCGGCAGCGCAGCCCGCGCTATGTGGGCGATGTGGTCGGTGTGCTGCGCGCGGCCATCGACGCGGCCTGCGCCGATCCGGCACGCTTCGTGCCGCGGCAAGAGTGGCAGAGCACGCTGGGGCGCCATGCCGAAGGCGACCAGGTCACGCAAGGCGCCTATGACCGGCCGTGGCGGTGACACCCATGACATCGATCTGCCTTGAACCGGCCATGACGGAGCTTCCCATGCCAGAGATTGCCGCGGCCGCGATGCCGCAAACCGTAGCGATGCCCGACTTCGGCATCGCCCTGGGCCCACTGCTGTACTACTGGCCGCGCGAGGCCGTGATGCAGTTCTATGCGTCGGTCGCCGATGCGCCGGTCGACCGCGTCTATCTCGGCGAGACCGTCTGCACGCGCCGCCATGAAGTCCGCCATGCGCAATGGCTGGAGATTGCGCAAATGCTGCGCGATGCCGGCAAGGAGGTGGTGCTGTCCACGCCGGTGCTGGTGGAGTCCGACACTGACATCGCCTGGATGCGCCGCGCCTGCGCCCAGGACGACTACCTGGTCGAGGCCAACGACCTTGGCGCGGTGCGCTGCATGCAAGGGCGGCCCTTTGTCGGCGGCCCCCACCTCAATGTCTACCACGCCGATACGCTGGCGTGGCTGGCCGGGCTGGGCGCGGCCGGCTGCGTCGCGCCGGTGGAGATGGATGGCGCCACACTGGCCGCGCTGGCAGCGGCGCGCCCCACCGGCATGCGCCTGGAAGCCTTTGTCTGGGGCCGGCTGCCGCTGGCGTTCTCGGCGCGCTGCTTTACCGCGCGCCACCATCGCCTGCGCAAGGACAGTTGCGAGTTCCGCTGCATGGACTATCCCGACGGCCTGGTGGCAGCCACCGGCGAGGGGCAGGCGTTCTTCACGCTCAACGGCGTGCAGACGCAGAGCGCCACCTGCCTGGACCTGTGCGCAGAGGCGTTGGCGATGGCGCGGATGGGGGTGGGGATGCTGCGCGTGAGCCCGCATTCGTCCGGCACGCTGCAGGTGGTGCAACAGCTCGCGGCGATTCGTGCTGGTGAACAGGCACCCGCTGCCAGCGGCATCACGCCGACCGGCGCCCAGCCCTGCAACGGCTACTGGCACGGCAGCGCGGGCATCGCCTGGGAGGCCCGGGCATGAGCGCGCTGCACAAGCTGATCGCGGGCGTGCACCGGCGCATGCCCGCCCGTGCCAGGGCGCTGCCGCTGGTGGCGGCGCTGGAGCTGGCGCGCCGAGCGGGATGGCTGGAGCCACCGGCCGCACTGGACGGACACGCCTTCCTGCTGACGGTGCAGGACCTTGGGCTGGCCGTGCCGTTCCGCTGCGAAGGCGGGCGCTTTCGTGCCGCGGCGGCGGACGCCGAGCCTGAGCTGACGCTGCGCGCCTGCGCGGTCGACTACCTGCGCCTGCTGGGCGGCGAGGCCGATACCGACACGCTGTTCTTCCAGCGCCGGCTGGTGATCAGCGGCGATACCGCGCTGGGCCTGGAGGTCAAGTACTGGCTCGACGCCGCGCCGCGGCCTGCATGGGTCAGCCAGGCGGCGGCGCGGCTGGTGGCCTTGCATGGCGCCACCGTGGGGCGGGCAGGTGCGGCGTCGTAGCCGTGCCACTCAGGCGTCGCCGTCCAGCATGAAGCGGTTGCGTCCCGCGCGCTTGGCCTGGTACATAGCGCTGTCGGCGCGGTGCAGCAGCGGCTCCAGCCGCGGCGCTTCCGGCACGGTCCAGACCGCGCCCACGCTGATGGTGACCACCGGCTGCACCGGCGTGGGGGGGGGGGGGGGGGGGGGGGGGGGGGGGGG
>NZ_JBYSZW010000058.1:13292-14915 GCF_058787575.1 Cupriavidus sp. FW305-3-2-15-C-LB2 | reverse complement strand
GTTGTGCGCGATCTCGGCATCGCGCACAACGGCCACCATGCGGCGCGCCACGTCACGGGTCTCTTCACGCGTGGCGCCGGGCAGCACCGCCGCGAATTCCTCGCCGCCCAGCCGGGCGCAGAACTGCTCGCCGGAGAGCGTGCGGGCCAGGGCGCCGGCAATCTGCCGCAGGCAGTCGTCGCCGGCCACGTGGCCATGCAGGTCGTTGTATTGCTTGAACTGGTCCACATCCAGGATCAGCAGGCCCAGCGCCTGGCTGCGCTCGCACGCCCGGGTCACGGCCGCGATCGACTCGCGCTGGAAGTAGCGCCGGTTGCGGATGCCGGTCAGGGCGTCGATGTCCAGGTCGGCCTGCACCTGCCACAACTGCTCTTCGGTCTGGCCGAGCCGCGCGGTCAGGGCCCGCTCGCGCGACTGGAAGCGGCTGATGTCGCGCAGGAACAGCAAGGTGCCGATCTGCCTGCCGTCGAGGCGGCGCACTGGTTCCACGGTCAGCTCGAACGGTGAGCCCGGTGGCAGGAACGGTGCGCCAGCCGTGTTCGCCGGGGTGGCATGGGCAGGTTGCAGCGCCGGGTACCAGGCTGCCGGCAGGCGCAGGCCGTGGCGCAAGGCCGGGCACTGCTGCGCCGCGGCCGGGTTGAACGCCACGACCAGCTCCTTCCTGTCGACGATGACGCAGCCTTCACCCAGGGCATCGAACACGCGCAGCCGTGCATAGTGGACGATGTCGTCCAGGTGCGTGCGCAGCGCGCAGAACCACAGCAATGCGACCATCAGCGAAAAAGTCGCCGGCGTCAGGTCGCCGCCGAACGGGCCGGTCCAGCGCAAGATGTAGGCAATATGCGCCGCCATCGGCAACAGCAGGCCCGCGGCCAAGGTGGCGCGCCCCCGGCGCGACAGCGCGTCGTTGGGCACCTCGGCGGTGACCAGGAAATACAGGCTCAGCGCCAGCAGCAGGTAGGTCCAGGCGGCCGCGACGGCATAGCCCGCGCCATGTTCGAAGACCGCGCCCGGCGCGACGCCGGGCGGCATCAGCGTGATGCGCCGCCAGATCAGGTGGTGGCGCTCGTTGGTGAATACCAGCACCACGGTGACCACGGCCACCAGCACGGGCAGCCACAGCCTTGACCAGGGCACTACATGGCGCGGGCGGCTCAGGTGCACCATCGCCACCAGCCAGCCGATCGGCACCGCAACGATCCCCACGTACTGGATCTTGGCCCACAGGATACGTCCAGCCAGGTCGCTCGAACTGATCTCGAGCAGCCGTCCGCTGCTCCAGATTGCCGCGCCGCCGGCCAGCACCAAGAAGGCCCGGACCGTCGGGTCGTCGCGCCGCGGCCAGGTGGCAATGGCCATGCCGACACTGGCGACCGAGGCGATGGTAAGCAGGAGAACCAGGGGGTAGGAGGGCATGGAAAAGAGGGCGCGTCCCGAGACCCAGGCCTTGGCTCCGGCGCCCGGCAAGGCGCACGCGCCCGTTGCGGCGATCCGCGGTCTCGTCAGCCAGCATGATACCGGGCTGCGCGGCTCGCTTGGCCGTGGGGTGCGCCGATGCAACAGGTGGCAGGTAGTGGGGGGGGGGGGGGCCCCCGACCGGGATGCATGCGTTCGACCGGCCGG
>NZ_JBYSZW010000058.1:0-13282 GCF_058787575.1 Cupriavidus sp. FW305-3-2-15-C-LB2 | reverse complement strand
GGCCCCCCCCCACTACCTGGCGTCGGGCGAACAGATCGGGAGGATCGCCGCGACGGGGCAAAGCGGGGGCGGCCGGGTCATGCCGGCCGCGGGGTTTCGCGGACCAGCCAGAAGGGGACGTCGGTGACGTCCTTTTGCATGTCTTGCCAGTCAGGCATCAGGCCCCGCGTCAGCAGGTGGCCCCAGCCATCGATCCACTTCTGCTGGGCCCGGGCGTACAGCTCCAGCATGGCCGATGCATAGTGCAGCGGGCCGCCGATCAGCGGCAGCTCGCAGGCAATCTCGCGCGCATAGAAGGCCTCTGGCTCCGGCGCGAGGATCGCGCCCATGGCATCGAACTGCAACTCCTCATACATGGTGCGGGCGAACTCCAGGTTGAGTTCGGCCATGCGGCGCCAGTTGTCCGCCAGGTCGGCCTGCATGGCCTCGACCTGCTGCGCGCCGGAGAAGAAGGTGGGAAACGGCCGGAAGCCGAGCGGCCAGAAGGTTTGCATTGCGGTCATCATCACGGGAATCTCCGGTGGTGGGCGTGCGCGCAGCGGGGCGGCAGTTGCTGCACACGGCGATGCCGACATGCGGGCGGCACACCCGGACTAGCTTATGCGGTAATGGCGCGCATCGCCATGTCGGCATCCTGGCACCCGAGTGTGTCAGTCACTTGCACCCCAGCCGCCTGGCCAGCTTGTGCAGGTTGCTGGCATCGATACCCAGCTGGCGCGCTGCCCGCGCCCAATTGCCATCCTGGTCCTTCAATGCCTGTTCGATGCAGGCGCGCTGGGTTTGCTCGACCGCGTCGCGCAGGGTGATGCCTGCAGCAAGCGCCGGGGCGGCGAACGCGCTGGCCATGCCGGCGCCGGCAGGGTGTGCCGCGGGCACTTCCAGTCCGTCGAGGTCGAGCAGTTCAGGCTCCAGCGTCACGATGTCATTGCGGCCCGCGCCACGGCTGACGGCACGCAGCGCCGCGCGGCTGATCACGTGTTCCAGCTCGCGCACGTTGCCGGGCCAGCGGTAGCTGCGCAGCGCATCCTGCGCACCGCCTGACAGCCGCAGGCTGCGCAGCCCCAGGCGCGCGCGGTTCAGCTCCAGGAAGCGCCCGGCCAGCAGCAGCACGTCGTTGCCGCGCTCGCGCAGCGGCGGGATCGGGATCGGGTAGACCGACAGGCGGTGGTACAGGTCGGCGCGGAACGAGCCGTCGCGCACATGCTCGCGCAGGTTGCGGTTGGTCGCGGCAATCACGCGCACGTTGACGCGGCGCGGGCGGTCCGAGCCCAGCCGCTGGATCTCGCCGTTCTGCAGCGTGCGCAGCAGCTTGGCCTGGATCGCCAGCGGCAGTTCGCCGACTTCATCGAGGAAGAGGGTGCCGCCGTCGGCGGCCTCGAAGCGTCCCGGGCGCTCGCCGGTCGCGCCCGAGAACGCGCCGCGCGCGTGGCCGAACAGCTCGCTTTCAGCCAGCGACTCCGGCAGCGCCGCGCAGTTGACATGCACCAGCGGCTGCGCGCGCCGGCGCGACTGGCGGTGCAGCCGGTGCGCGAACAGCTCCTTGCCCACCCCGGTCTCGCCCAGCAGCAGTACCGGCAGGTCGGTATCGGCCACCACCTCCAGCTCATGCAGCAGGTTGGCGATGGCCTCGCTCTGGCCGATGATCTCGCCGCCGATGTCGCCATGCTGGGCCGTGCCTTCGTCGGCCTCGGGCGTGCCGCGTGCCAGCTGCAGCGCGCGGATCTCGCCTTCCAGCCGGGTGGTGCGGATGGCCGCTTCCACGATCACCGTCAGCCGCTGCAGCTCGGCCTGGGCCGCGGCATCGAAGGTGCCGATCGCCAGCGCATCCAGCGTCAGCGCGCCCCAGGGCTGGCCGTCCACGGCCAGGCTGGTGCCCATGCAGTCGTGCACCGGCAGCGGCTCGCCAACGTGCTCGTCGATCAGGCCGTCGTATGGGTCGGGCAGCATGCTGTCGTGATGGAAGCAGGTCACCCCGCGCCGCGCCAGGATCGCGGCCAGGCGCGGGTGCAGGCCGACCGCAAAGCGCCGGCCCAGCGCATCGCGCACCAGGCCATCGACCGCAACGGGGCGCAGGTGGTCTTCTTCCAGCCGCAGCAGCGCCACCGCGCCACAACGGAAATGCGTGCGCAGCATGCTGACCAGCCGCTGCAGGCGCACCGCATGCGGCAGGTCGGTGACAAGGTCGGCCAGCAACTCGGGATACATCGCGCTCGGTAGCATGGTTAAAAATACCATCAGGGTGATAAGTACCGCGAGAAGTATAGGGTATTAATTACCGTCGGTGTTTCAACCCATTGATCTGGATAGGTTTTTTTCAGGCACGTTCCTCGCGTAAGTCGTGCAGGCATAACTTACACATGGGAGCAACCATCATGACCTTGCAGGACCACTCGCTTGGCCAACTGGCCCGCCTGATCCCTGGTGCCACCCGGATCTTCCACGGCTACGGGCTGGACTTCTGCTGCGGAGGCAAGCAGACCCTGCGCGACGCCGCGCAGCAAAAGGGTCTCGATGCGGCTGCCGTCGGCACCATCGACGCCCAACTGCGCGCGCTGCAGGACGAAGGGCCGTCGGCACAGGACTGGAACACGGCGGCGCCGGCCGAGCTGATCGAACATATCCTCACGCGCTTCCATGCGCGCCACCGCGAGCAGTTGCCCGAGCTGATCCGCCTGGCGCGGCGCGTCGAGCAGGTGCACGGTGACCGGCCCGATTGCCCGCTTGGCCTGGCCGACCACCTGAGCGAGATGCTGGGCGAGCTGGAAACGCATATGCAGAAGGAAGAGCAGGTGCTGTTCCCGATGTTGTCGCGCGGCCTGCATGCCGCCGCGGGCCGGCCGATCACGGTGATGCGCGCCGAGCATGACGACCACGGCGTGGCGTTGCAGCGGCTGGCGGCGCTGACCAACGACATCACGTTGCCGCGCGCGGCCTGCAATACCTGGCGCGCGCTCTACCTGGGCCTGCGCACGCTGCGCGAAGACCTGATGGAACACATCCACCTGGAAAACAACGTGCTGTTCGAGGTCGCCACCGCCGCCGCGCAAGCCACTGGCTGCGGTTGCTCGACGCACGCCTGAGCCCTCCCGCCACCATAACCAACGACTTTCGCATCATGGGTTCCTACCGCAGACTCTGGTTCCTGCTGATCGCCGTGCTGGCGGTCACGTTCTCCCTGCTCGGCTACTACGGCGTCGAGGTGTACCGGCAGGCCCCGCCAATGCCGGCCAAGGTCGTCACGACCGAGGGCCGCACGCTCTTCACCGGTGAAGAGATCCTGGACGGCCAGACCGCCTGGCAATCCGTGGGCGGCATGCAGCTGGGCTCCATCTGGGGCCACGGCGCCTACCAGGCGCCGGACTGGACCGCCGACTGGCTGCACCGCGAACTGAGCGCGTGGCTGGAGCTGGCCGCGCAGGACGCCAACGGCCGGCCCTATGCGCAACTCGACGCGCCGGCGCAGGCCGCGCTGCGCGAGCAGCTGCGCACCGAGTACCGCGGCAATGCCACCGATCCGGCCACCAACGTGCTGACCGTGTCGAAGCGCCGCGCGCAGGCCATTGCCGACACCGCCGCCTACTACGACCAGCTCTTCTCCGACGCGCCGGCGCTGCACACCACGCGCGAGCACTACGCGATGAAGGAGAACACGCTGCCCAGCGCCGAGCGCCGCGAACAACTCACGCACTTCTTCTTCTGGACCGCGTGGGCCGCATCGACCGCGCGCCCGGGGCACGAAGCCACCTACACCAACAATTGGCCGCACGAGCCGCTGATCGGCAACCAGCCCACCAGCGAGAACGTGGTGTGGTCGGTAATCAGCGTGGTGGTGCTGCTGGCCGGGGTCGGCTTCCTGGTATGGGCATGGGCCTTCCTGCGCGGCAAGGAAGACGCGCCGCCGCAGGCGCCGGCACGCGATCCGCTGCTGGCCGTGGCGCTGACGCCGTCGCAGCGCGCGCTCGGCAAGTACCTGTTCCTGGTGGTGGCGTTATTCGTGTTCCAGGTGTTCCTGGGCGGCTTTACCGCGCACTACACCGTCGAAGGCCAGAAGTTCTACGGCATCGACGTCTCGCAGTGGTTCCCCTACGCACTGGTGCGCACCTGGCATATCCAGAGCGCGCTGTTCTGGATCGCCACCGGCTTCCTGGCCGCGGGCCTGTTCCTCGCGCCGCTGATCAACGGCGGCAAGGACCCGAAGTACCAGCGCCTGGGCGTCGACGTCCTGTTCTGGGCACTGGTGGTCGTGGTGGTGGGATCGTTCACCGGCAACTACCTGGCGATCGCGCAGAAGCTGCCTGCCCACCTGAACTTCTGGCTGGGCCACCAGGGCTATGAGTATGTCGACCTGGGCCGGCTGTGGCAGATCGGCAAGTTCGCCGGCATCCTGATCTGGCTGGTGCTGATGATGCGCGGCATCCTGCCGGCGCTGCGCGCGCGCGGCACCGACCGCAACCTGCTGGCGCTGCTGACCTCGTCGGTGGTGGCAATCGGCCTGTTCTACGGCGCGGGCCTGGCCTACGGCGAACGCACCAGCCTGACGGTGATGGAGTACTGGCGCTGGTGGGTGGTGCACCTGTGGGTGGAAGGGTTCTTCGAAGTTTTTGCCACCACCGCGCTGGCCTTCATCTTCTCCACGCTGGGCCTGGTGTCGCGCCCGATGGCAACGGCCGCCAGCCTGGCCTCGGCCTCGCTGTTCATGCTGGGCGGGATTCCCGGCACCTTCCACCACCTGTACTTTGCCGGCACCACCACGCCCGTGATGGCAGTGGGCGCCGCCTTCAGCGCGCTGGAAGTGGTGCCGCTGATCGTGCTGGGCCATGAGGCCTGGGAGAACTGGAGCCTGAAGCGGCGCGCGCCGTGGATGGCAGACCTGAAGTGGCCGCTGATGTGCTTTGTCGCGGTGGCGTTCTGGAACATGCTGGGCGCCGGGGTGTTCGGCTTCATGATCAACCCGCCGATCGCGCTGTACTACATCCAGGGACAGAACACCACGCCAGTGCATGCCCATGCCGCGCTGTTCGGGGTGTACGGGTTCCTGGCGCTGGGCTTCACGCTGCTGGTGCTGCGCTACGTGCGCCCGGCCTACCGGCTCAGTTCAACGCTGATGAAGACCGCCTTCTGGGGGCTGAACCTCGGCCTGGTGCTGATGATCGGCACCAGTCTGCTGCCGATCGGCATCATCCAGTTCCTGGCCAGCGTCGAGCATGGCACCTGGTATGCGCGCAGCGAGGCCTTCATGCAGCAGCCCATCCTGCAGACCCTGCGCTGGGTGCGCACCTTCGGCGACGTGGTGTTTATCGTCGGCGCGGTGTCGTTTGCCTGGCAGGTGGTGCTGGGGCTGGCGAATCGTACGCCGCTGGCGGCAGATGCGGCGACGGCAGGGATGAAGCCGGCGGCACGTTGAAAGATAGGGAGCGAGAGGCAGTGTTTGCCCGCCCGGGGTTCCGGGCGGGCTTTTTTATCCTGCCGATGCGTGGCGGCTCAACTGTTGCCAGCCTGCTGCGCCTCGGCCACGACTTCCCGGATGGCCTGCTCGAAAGCCTCCACCGGCTGCCCGCCGGTGACCAGGTAGCGGTTGTTGAAGATGATCGATGGCACCGACTGGATGCCCATGCGCTGGTACTCCTGGATTTCCGCGCGCACCGCATCGGCATAGTCATCGCTGTCCAGCACCTTGCGCGCCGCCGCGGCATCCAGGCCAACGGCCTGCGCGGCTTCGACCAGCACCTCGTGATTGCTCGGGTCCTTGCCATCGGCATGGTAAGCGCGCAGCAGCGCCAGCTTCAGCGGCAGCTGCTTGCCTTCCAGGCCCGCCCAATGCAGCAGCCGGTGGGCGTCGAAGGTGTTGTAGACATGGGTGCGCTCGCCAAACGGAAAGCCCACGCCGGCGCCGCGCTCGCGGATCATGGCCTGGGTCTCTGCGATCTGCGCCGGGGTGCGCCCGTACTTCCTGCCGAGATAGTCGACGATCGCCTCGCCCTCCGGGCGCATCCCCGGGTTGAGTTCAAACGGATGCACGACGATCTCGGCATCCACCGCATCGCCAAGGCGCTGCAACGCCAGTTGCAGCGAAGACAGGCCGATGGCGCACCAGGGGCAGGCAATGTCGGAGACGAAGTCGATCTTGATGGGTTGGGGCATGGCTACTCCTGGCATGGGCAGGGGTATGGCCCCGGCCCGGATCTGGAAATTGCCGACAGGGTAGCCTGACTGGCGAATCCTTGCAGGCGGGCGCCGCGGCCGTGGCCGTGGCGCCCGCCCCATACGAACCCGTCAGTCCCAGCGGCGCCCGTGGCCGTAGCCGTCATTGTGACCATGACGGTGTGCCCATTCGCGCTCGCGCCAGTCGCGGCGGTGGTCTCGATAGCCTTCGCGGTAGCCTTCCCGGTAGTAGCCCCGGTGGTAGTCGCTGCGATAGCCGCGGTCATAGTCATAGCGTACCGGGACCGGTGCCACCACGACGGGGCGCGGTGCCACCACTACCGGGCCGGGCGCATAGGCAACCGGAGCCGGCGCATACACCGGCGCAGGGGCATAGACCGGGGCTGGACGATAGACTGGCGCCGGCTGGGCCACCACCACGCCCGGCACGCCGATGCCGATATCGATATTCACACCGGCGTACGCCCCGGCGCTGGCCACCAGCATTGCACCACCTGCTACCGCCATTGCGATGATTCGTTTCATGGTTGCCTCCCAAGGGGCGTTGGACATGGGCTCACTGTAGGGGGCGGGCCTGTAATATGGGACGCGCGAAGTGTTGCAAGTGTGACGTGGTGTAACCCCGCTGCAGGGCCGGGACGTCCTGGCTACGCCTGTATCATGCAACCCCGTTGCCGAAGCCCTTTCCTTCCCTAGCTGCTCCATGCGCCGTACCGCCTTTGTCCTGCTGGCCCTGGCCGCCTTCACCGCCATCCCCACTGCAGCCACTGCCGCCGATATCCAGGCCGGCAAGGCACTCTTCGCCACGCGCTGCGCCTCGTGCCATCACGTCGGCCGCAACGCGCGCGCAGGCTTTGGCCCGCAGCTGAACGGCATCTTCGGCCGCGCCGCGGGCGGCACCAGCGATTTCCAGTATTCGGAGGCGATGCGCGCTTCAAAGGTGGTGTGGTCGCATGACACGCTGCGTGCCTTCATCCATTCGCCCGGCAAGGTCGTGCCTGGCACCAAGATGCGCTTCTGGGGGCTCAGTGACGACAAGCAGATCAGCGATCTGCTGGCTTACCTGCAGACATTGCAGTAGGCGGGAAATGCGGCCCCGGCCCTTCCCCGGCCAGCGCGTCATGCGGGTTCCGCAACGGGCACGCCTTCAACGACAGACACCCGCACCCGATACACCCATCCAGCTGGTCACGCAATTGCGTGAGCGTCCGGATCCGTTCATCCAGGTCATCGCGCCAGCTCGCCGACAGCCGGCGCCAGTCGGCCGCGGTGGGCGCACGCCCGTCCGGCAGCTTCTGCATGGCATCGGCGATCACCGCCAGTGGCAACCCCATGCGCTGCGCCACGCGGATCACGGCCAGGCGCCGCAGCACGGCACGCGCATAGCGGCGCTGGTTGCCGCCGCTGCGGGTGCTGGCGATCAGGCCACGCGATTCATAGAAATGCAGGGCGGATACGGCAATGCCCGTGCGCGCGGCGACTTCGCCGACGGAGAGTAGTTCTTCGGAAGGCGCGGCACGGCGCCGGCGTGGTGAGGGGGGCTTGTTCGCGGAGGCCATCGGCAGTGGAAGACACCAGTGGAACGGAGGAATGCCCATGCTAACACCAAGGCTGCGCTTGACCTCAATCTAGGTTGAGGTTTGATACTTGCGACTCCATTGTTCGCCACGCCTCAAATACAGAGCTGATGACCATGTTCCCGTTCTCGCCCTCATCCTTGCGTTCTCCTTCTATGCCCGCGCTGCCTTCAAGGCCCACCATGCCGGTTGCCCGCCCCAATCCCTCGCTGAGCCTCATCAATCCCGAGGGCCTGTACGACCCGCGGCCCAACGGCTATTCCCATGTGGCCATGGTGGAAGGCCCGGCCCGCATCGTCTATATCGCGGGGCAGGGCGGTGAGGACGCGGCCGGCTGCCTGCCGCTCGATTTCCCGCGCCAGGTGGCACGCGCCATGCAGAACCTGCGCATCGCGCTGCAAGCGGCAGGCGCCGACGTGGGCGATGTGGCCAAGCTCACGGTGCTGGTGGTCGACCACTCGCACGACCGCCTGCGCACCTTCGGTGCGGCGCTGCGCGAGATGTGGGGCGACAAGCCAACGCCGGCCTGCACGCTGATCCCGGTGCCGCGGCTGGCGCTGGACAACATGCTGTTCGAGATCGAAGCGACGGCGGTGCTGCCGGGCTGAACGCAACTCAACGACTGCGTGATCGCCGAAGTGGCGCGCGTGGTCGGGCGCGAGCGGATGAAGGGCAGGATTGCCTGCTGCCGCAAAGCAGGGCCTGGGCTGCACCGCTGCGGCGCTTTGCCGCAGCAGCTGTCCCATCTTCAGCGCGGTGCGGCGCTGAAAGTCTTGTTGACGATCTTCCAGACGCCGTCGATCTCCAGCAGCGTCATGTAGTCGGTGAAGGTCACGCCCGGGTATTCCAGCACCACCTTGGCCACACCGGCATTGCCCACCACATCGAACTGCGTGATAAAACGCTTGCGCTGCGCCTCGTCCGCCGCGGGATGGCCGGGGCAGCGCGCCGAGGCGAATTCCTCGACCGTCAGCGAATGCAGCTTGCCATCACGGAACGAGACGATGCGCGCGTCGGCGGCAAACGCCTTGTACATGAACTCGGCCTTGCCGGTGATATGGCCCTGCAGGTAATCCTCGATCGGCGCGAGCGCGGCCACGTGGCGGGAAGTCAGGCCCGTTTCTGAATACGTCATGGTCTCCTCCAAAACTGGGGCGGCACCGGGTACCACCCCATGCCGCAGCGTTGAAAGAGCTGATTGTATTCCAGTTTTGTATGCAAACGTGCGAGGCAGCGCCGCTCAGACCGATGTGACGATGAGTTCACGCAGCCAACTATGCGCCGGATCGCGATGCACGCGCTCTGGCCACAACATCGACATCTCATAGCCCGGCACTTCGACTGGTGGTTCCACCACCTTCAGTCCCGGCACGCCGCGCACCAGCCGCTCGGGCAGCATCGCCACCAGATCGGTGCTGGCAACGGCCGACGTGACAAACAGGAAGTGGGGCACTGACAGCACCACACGCCGCTGCATGCCGGCCAGTACCAGCGCCTCGTCGGTGACGCCATAGAAGCCGCCACCGTCCGGCGACACAATCACATGGTCGAGCGCGCAGAACTGCGCCAGCGTGGGCCGCCGCTTCAGCCGCGGATGGCCGGCGCGGCCCACCAGCACATAGCGCTCGGTAAACAGCGCACGCCGGTGCAGGCCCGGCGGCGAGCCATCGGTGGTATGGAAGGCCAGGTCCAGTTCGGCACGCTCGGCCTGCCGGGCGATGCGCGGCGGCACCATCTCGACCACGGCCAGGCGCGCGCCGGGCGCCGCCATGCGCAGCGCCTGCAGCGCCGGCAGCACGATGGTCGATTCGCCGTAGTCGGTCGCAGCCACGCGCCAGGTGTGGGTCGAGGCAGCGGGATCGAACGGACTATCGGACGAAACCGCATGCTCCAGTGCGCCCAGCGCCTCGCGCAAAGGTTCGCGCAGTGATTCGGCCTTGGCGGTGGGACGCATGCCGCGCGGGCCCGGCAACAGCAACGGGTCGCCGAAGTAATCGCGCAGCCTGGACAGGTGCACGCTGACGGAAGGCTGCGACAGGTGCAGCCGCTGGGCCGCGCGGGTCACGTTGTGCTCGGACAGCAGCACATCCAGCGTCACCAGCAGGTTCAGGTCGAGCCGCCTGAGATTAGTCATGGCAATACCTGGGATATTGGATATTCATTTCTAATATAGCGGACGACGGCCTATGCTGGTTTCACTCAATCATTGGAAGCTGCTGTCATGAATGTATTGCTTGTCTATGCCCACCCGGAGCCGAGGTCGCTCAACGGGGCGATCCGCGACTTTGCCGTGCAGCGCTTGCGCGATGCCGGGCACCAGGTCCAGGTCTCGGACCTGTATGCGATGCAATGGAAGGCCCAGCTCGACGGCGCCGATACCAAGGCGCAGCCGGGCGATGCGCCCTTCCACCCGTCACTGGATTCCAAGCACGCGTTCGAGAACGGGCTGCAGAGCGATGACATTGCGCATGAGCAGGAAAAGCTGCGCTGGGCCGACACGGTTATCCTGCAGTTCCCGCTGTGGTGGTTCTCGATGCCGGCCATCCTGAAAGGCTGGGTCGAGCGCGTCTACGCCTATGGTTTTGCCTACGGCGTCGGCGAGCACTCTGACGAACGCTGGGGCGACCGCTATGGCGAGGGCAGCCTCGCCGGCAAGCGTGCCATGCTGGTCGTTACCACCGGCGGCTGGGAATCGCACTACAGCCCGCGCGGGATCAATGGCCCGATCGACGACATCTTGTTCCCGATCCACCACGGCATCCTGTACTACCCCGGGTTTGACGTGCTGCCGCCGTACCTGGTGTATCGGACCAGCAAGGTTGATGAGGCGCGCTTTGCTCGGATTCGCGAGGAGTTGGGCGAGCGGCTGGATGCGCTGGGGACGACCGCTCCGATTCCGTTCCGGCGGCAGAACGCGGGGGACTACCGGATTCCGCAGCTGACGCTTCGCGAGGAGGTTGCGCCGGGAACGGTGGGGTTCGCGGCGCATGTGGAATAGGGACGGCAACCGACGGCCGCCCTGGTGGACTTACTCCGCCCGAATATCCGCCCGCGCCGCCACCGCCCGCATCTCGGGCAATTCCTTCTCCACCCGCGCCTTCACCGCCGCGCCATTGCCATAAGCCGGCGTCAGCGCCAGTTCGACCATGCGTGCCTTGGTAGCCGGCGCGTTGGCGACGTCTGCCAGGGCCTTCTCCAGTTTCTGCTGTACTGGCGCGGGCAGGCCCGCGGGTGCCAGCAGCGCGAACCACGTGCCCATCTGGAAGCCGGGATACCCGCTCTCCGCGACAGTCGGCACTTGCGGCAACGCCGGCAGTCGCTGCGGCGACAGCACCGCCACCGGCCGGATCTTGCCGCCCTTGATCAGCGGCAGGGTGGCCACGACGGTATCGACGGCGACCTGCACCTGGCCGCCGGCCAGCGCGGTCAGGCTGGGGGCGCTGCCGTTGAAGGGCACGTGGACCATGCGGATGCCGGTGGCGGACTTGAGCATCTCCGCGCCGAAATGCACCGAGGAGCCGGCGCCGAACGAGCCGTAGGAGAACTTGTCGGGGTGGGCCTTGGCCTGCGTCACCAGATCCTTGAGCGTGGTGATCTGCGTGTCCGGGTTGGCTACCAGCACCAGGCTCATGTCGGCGACCAGGCCCAGCGGGGTGAAGCTCTTGATGGGGTCGTAGCCCAGGTGTTGGCGGATGGCCGGGTTCAGCGTCAGCGTGGTGCTGGCCGCCAGCAGCAGCGTGTAGCCGTCGGGCGCGGCCTTGGATACCTGGGTGGCGCCGATCACGGTGCTGGCGCCGGGCTTGTTCTCGACCACTACCGACTGGCCGAGCTTTTCGCCGAGGCCGACTGCCAGCAGGCGGCCCAGCACGTCAGTGGCGCCGCCCGCGGCGAAGGGCACCACCAGCCGGATCGGTCGGTCCGGCCAGGATTGGGCCTGCGCGGCGGCGGGCGTTGCGGACAGCACCGCGGTCAGGGCGGCGGCGCAGGCGAGAAACGGCTTCGGGGGCATTGCGGTCATCGTTGGCACTCCTGCCGGCAGTTGTAGGAATAGAAGGCAATCGGAAGCAATACGAAGCGGGGCCGGGACCAGCCGAAGGCTCAATCGAGCCAGGGGCTGCGCACGCGCGAGAAGCCGCCGGCCTGGTCATAGGCATGGCCGAGCTGCAGCACGGCGGCGTCGGCCTGCGCGGGGCCGATGATCTGGATGCCGGCCGGCAGGCCCTGGCGGCCGAAGCCGGCGGGTGCGGCCAGGGCGGGCAGCCCGGCCATGGTGGCCGGCACCACGACCTGCATCCAGCGGTGGTAGGTGTCCATGTCGCGGCCGTCGATGGTGTGCGGCCAGTCCCAGTCGGCATCGAACGGAAACACCTGCGCGGCCGGCAGCACCAGGTAGTCGAAGCGCTCGAACAGCGAGCGCAGTGCCTGGTACCACGCGCTGCGCTCGCACAGGGCTTCGTACACGCGCGTGCCCGGCAGGGCCAGGCCGCGCTCGATCTCCCATGCGGCCTCGGGCTTGAGCAGCGCGCGCCTGGCCGGGTCGTGGTACAGCGCCGCGTTGGCGCCAGCCACCGAGAAGCTGCGCAGGTCGATCCACGCGTGCCACAGCCGCTCCAGGTCGAACTCGGGCAGCGCGGTGTCCACGGTGCAGCCGAGCGTGCGCAGGTGCGTGAGCGCCTGCTCGCAAGTATCTAGCACGCCGGCTTCGGTCGGCAGGTGGCCGCCCAGGTTGCCCAGCCAGCCGATGCGCACGCCGGCCCAGTCGCGTTCGGGCGGCAGCGTGAAGGTGCCGGGCGCTTCGGCGCGGTGCGTCAGCGGCAGACGCGCGTCGAAGCCGGCCTGCACCGACAGCAGCAGGGCCAGGTCCGGCACGTTGCGCGCCATCGGGCCGGCCACGCTGAACTGCTGGAAGAAGACCTCGTCGCCCGGGCCGTGCGGCACGCAGCCGACCGAGGTGCGCAGGCCATACACGTGGTTGAACGCCGCGGGCGTGCGCAGCGACCCCATCATGTCAGAGCCATCCGCCACCGGCAGCATGTGCAGCGCCACGGCCACCGCGGCGCCGCCGCTGCTGCCGCCGGCGGAACGCGCCGGGTCGAAGGCGTTGCGGGTGGTGCCGTAGACCGGGTTGTAGGTATGGCCGCCCAGGCCGAACTCCGGCGAGTTGGTGCGCCCGACGAAGACCGCGCCGCCGGCGCGCATGCGCTCGAAGATCACGGCGTCGTACTCGCTGACCTGCCCGGCGAAGATCGGCGAGCCCTTGGTGGTGACCATGCCCGCGGCCGGGCTGATGTCCTTGGGCGCCTGCGGGAAGCCGTGCAGCGGGCCGCGGCTGGCGCCGCGTGCCAGTTCGGCGTCGAGCCCGGCGGCCTGCGCGCGCAGGGTGTCGCGCTCCACCGGAGCCACGATGGCATTGACGCGCGGGTTGTGGCGGTCGATCTGGCCAAGGAAGGCATCGAGCACTTCCACGCACGAGACCTCGCGCGCATGGATGGCGCGCGACAGGGCGACGGCATCGAGTTCGGTGATGGGATCGGGGGTCCGGG
>NZ_JBYSZW010000057.1:0-51062 GCF_058787575.1 Cupriavidus sp. FW305-3-2-15-C-LB2 | reverse complement strand
GGTCGAAGCACCCCGCTGCTGCCAGCTCCTCCATGGTCAGCCCGTAGTCGGCCATCTCATTCTGGATCCAGCGGATCGCCGCCGCCCGCTCATTGATTTCTGTCATCGGTGCTGTCGTCACTGCTGTCGCTGCCGTCTTCCGGGTTGGAGGCGGCCGTCGGCGCGCCCTGCTTGTCGTCCTGCTGTTCGCCCTGCTGTTGGTCCCGTTTTGCGCCTGGCGCCTCTTGCTCGGTCGACGCCGGGCTCCCGGCCTTGCGCCGCCGCCCACCACCATCTCGCTCGGGCGGCCCCATCCGCAATTCTGCCAGCAGCTGGCGCGCCAGCGCCGCTTCGGCCTCGGCCCGTTCGGCCCGGCGCTGCGCTGCGCCCCACTCCGCCTGCACCGCGTCGAGGTCGTGCGCCGATTTGCGCTGCGCCTGCTCGGCGGCCGCAAGCCGATCGGTGAGCGCCGCGACCTGGGTCTCGAGCCGGGCGCGGACCTCCGCCTGCGCCACGGCCGCATCGCGCGCCTCGTTGCGCGCCGACACCAGTTCGCCGCGCAACGCTTCGGCCGTGCGCTCGCTCTGCTGGCGCGCGGTACGCTCCGCGTCCAGTTCGCGCAAGGCGCGGCGCTCGCTGGCTTCGGCCCGTTCCTGGGCGAGGGTCACCGCCTCGCGGGCCCGCTCGAGCTCGGTCGAGAATTGGGTACGCAGTTCCGCCAGTTGCCGGCCCGCGGCCTCCAGTTCCGCCCGCCCCGCCTCCAGCCGGGCCTGGGTCGCAGCGTGCCCCTGCCGCTCCGCGGCCAGCGTCGCCTGACCCTCCCCGATGGTCTGGCGCGCGGTGTCCAATTGCGCGACGAGCGCCGCGGCTTCCTCGCGCGCCAGCGCGGTCCCGGCGTGCGCGGCATCGCGCTCGGCCTCGGCTGCGCTGGCGGCGGCGCGCGCCTCAGCGCGCAGCGTGGCCAGCTCGCCGGTGGCGGCCTCGTTGGCCGCCTGCCAGATGGTCTGCACCGCCCCGGCCGCGATGTCCTTCAACGCCTCCGGCAAGTCGGGATGGTCGATGGTGACGCGCGTGCGCCCGCGCAGCTCCTGCCAGAACGCCTGCAGCACCTCGGCGGGTGTGCCCATGCTGCCCTTGCGCACCAGGCTGTAGAGCTTGTTGGCGGTGGGCGTGACGCCGTAGCGGAAGAACAGCAGCCCGCAGACCTCGCGGTAGAGCGCGCGGGTTTCGGGGAAGCGCCCGCGCAGTTCGGCCAGGTCGGTTTGCAGCGCGGCGTCGGTCAGATCCAGGTCGGCAGCGGCCATGGGGACAAAAAACGCGAAAGTGATGATAAATACTACACCGTAATACGTAATAAAGCTAATTTCTATGGCAATACTTTAGACATAACTGCGCTTATGTCTATAATTGCGAAGCTAGCTGTGACTTTTTAGACCCCCGCGTTGGTTTGCACAATTTTGTTAGCGTTTTCTGCACAATTTTGTTCCGAGCCCCCTGGGCCGAAACTCTGGCCGCAATGCGTCGCAAGCCAACGGGCTTCACGTTGCTCACGGTACGTTGCGTTCAGATCCGGGGTCGCCCCCGACGCACATTCGCTTCTGCCCTCGTCCACTTGATCAGCAAGAGGCCATCGTCGGTTTCGCACAGGCGGACGCAAAACTTGGAATCGTCCCGCTCAAGCGGATCGACACCCCGATCGATGTCATCTAGCCAAGTGGTCAACGCATCGAACGTCAGCTCGATTTCCCACGTGACCGCCATATCGAGCACTGCGGTTAGCGTCGACTCCCAGACCCACTCGCAGCAGGTCCAGACGTCCTGATCGGCATATAGGTAACCCGCCGGCGCTACCGCTGCCTCCCGTGTATAGCGGATGAGGCCCAAGTCGCGCATCGCGTGAGAAACGCTGCAGAAGCGCCGCCGTTCCTGCTCCGCCGGCCGATTGGAGAGCGCCAGGTCCGAACGGCCCCAGCCGAGTTGAAGTTCGTTGAGCGCGATATCGTATGGGCAGATCAGGCCCCAGCGGGGCCCCTCCTCTGGACGCACGCTGACCCAGCGCGAAAGCCGTCCCTCCTTAGTCAGCCTCCACCGACAGCGACAGGTGCCATGGCGAGCCTGTCGGTCTTGCATGGCATTCAGGCGCGTGACAAACGAAGACGGATTCGCCGAAGCGGCGTTGATGCGTATATAGAAGTGAAGAACGTCGGCAAAGCTGAGGTGGCTCGACCTGAGGCGGCCGAGCTGGATTTTCGCTTGCCGCGCAAACGCGTGGCTTTCCAGACTCCACCGATCACCGGCTTCGGTAAGGAGCGGTTCGATGTCCTCGGGCGGGGGCTCAAGCGCGCGCAGCTGACCGAACGCTTGGTCGAGGGAGACGGCCCCCGGCATGCCATCGTTGCCCGACGACCAGATCTCGCCGAGCGACATGCGCGCGGCAGCGACGCTCGCCCGTGCGACCCAGCCGGCGAGCGACGCAACACGCCCCGGCTCTCGGGCGGGAAAGCCGGCATCAATGCCGTGCGGCCACGTCCTGCAGCGTTGCCGCATCACGAACTCCAACGCGCCCACACGCTGCGACACGAGCCTGGCGGTGTGCTTCTGCGCCCAGGTCGTTTTCAGCTCGCTCAGGTGAAATGGGCACCGCGAAAGCCACCCAAGCTGATGCAGGTAGCTGTGGTAGCCGTGCTGCACACAGGTCTCGCAATAGCGGATGGCACGTCGCTCGCGACTATCGGGAGGCGGGCCATAACGGCCGACATCGATGAACCGTATGGAAGGCGAGAAAACGTCTTCGACAAGCGGCGCGGTCTCACCCAGCACGGACGCCAGGCGCCTGATTTCGTCGATCGGAAGCGGCGTGCTGCTATCGGGCTCCACACTCAAAAACTCCGCGCATTTTCGGACGTTGATGCCATTCAGTGCGCAGAAGCGGGCGACGAACGACAGCCTCGACTCGTACGGACGGAGGTTTCCCGGCCACCAGTTCACCGATGGGTAGGCCGCCATGTCAACTACCCGTCGAGATGATCCTCATGTGGTCCGGGAAGTTCGCTTTAGCGAGTTCTCGCAACCAGCTCTCATAGGAGGTCACGTCGGCCCAGTCTTCGCCCCGCGCCAGTTGGAAGAGTATCGCCTCGGTGGCTTTCGCGACATGCTGCATTGGAAATTCGAAATGCCCGCGCGCAGATTCGGGCGAAAGCTCCATCAGCGCTTTCCACAGCAGCGCCGCGCATTCGGCGAGCCGGCGCCCGGCCGCATAATCCGCCGGCGCGAAGTGCGCCAGGTACGGAACGCCGCTGCTTGGCGGCCACTCGGAGTCGATATCGTAGCCGTTGAGCACGTACCCGATCTCCTCGGGCGAGCGCAGGCCGTGGAAGCGCGCATGCGCTGCCATAAAGCGCGCGGCGACGTGAGCGTTGCCCGTGATGGCCATATATTCGTGGCGATAGTTCAACTGGTGTGAGCCGACTGAAAATACGCTGAGTAAATAGCCCTCGTAATCGAGCTCATTTTGCAGGCCGACCAGCCACTTCCACTCCCGCAACGTCAGATCCTGCGCTTCGTCGATAAGCAGCACCATGTAGTTCCGTTGCGCGTTGTTCGCAATGGCGATGAAGCGTTGCTTGCACAGGTATATGCCTTCGGCTTTCTTCGGCGGCTTTGCCGGGTTGGCGAATTCGAAACGCGAGGCGAGTAAGAGCTGGTGCCAGAATCCCGCTTCACTACTGTGACTGTCGGGGCGGCGATTCCACACCACCAGGGGCATGACGGCCTTGAAGCGCTCCTGCAATTCGTTTGCAACGTACCACTGCACACAGCGGGACTTGCCTAGGCGTGACGCACCATAGATATAGCCGCCGGGGCGCTGCTGGTCGATCCATTCGCCGATTTGCTCGATCATTTCGTGCATGGGCGGTGTATACACCGCGTATTGCTTCGTCACGATGCAGTGCCGCGGATCGATGCGCTCGGGCAGTGAGAAGGACATGGCTTACCTCGACTGCGCCATTCGACGCGGAGGCAGCGTAGGACCCGCAGAAGGCTTCAGCGGGTCCGCGGCGCCAGACTGCGCGCGTCTTGCCGTCGGCTCCGAAGCGGCCCCCTTGCTACCCTTTGAAGAACTGCTGCCTGCCTTGGCCCGAGCCATTGCTACATCCAGCATGGAAGGCCCGATTGATGAATCGGCTGCGGCTGCCAGTATGCGCCGTGCCTCGAGGTAGGCCGGATGGACCGGCAAGCGGTTGTGCGCCTGACTCTCCACGTAGCGCATGAAGACATCGATGGCGTCGACGCCTGCCGGAATCGCAAACTTTCCGTGAGAGCACGCCTGGCAAATTGCAGCACGTAGCGACAGGCTGTGCGGCGACATGTTCCAAGGCGGTGCTGCCCGCAACACGCCGAGTGACATACCGTCCAGCGTGGAGGCAAGCGCCACCCGGCAGTCATCCTCCTTGTGGCAGACCACCCAGATCTCGGAGCCGACAAGGTCGTGCCGGTTGTGCAGCACGTCGTTGGTATAACGGCCGTAATGGAACTCAACGAACGGGGCACGCCCGCTCTTAGCGCCCCCGCGCACGATGCAGCGCTTGCGGATGCTGAATAGCGTGTCCACGACAGCGGGGTCGGCTCGCCGGAAGCTCTGCTGGGAATGGTGGTACAAGAACTTCGCATACGCGAGCGGCGTGCGGTTACCAATCCCGCTGTGCGGTGTCGCGTTGTAGTTGGCAATGAGCACGTTCAGCAGCTCTTCCGCATATTCGTACTGGAATCGACTCGCCAGGGCGACCTCTTCCGGCTGTCTTCCCTTGCGGTCCTGGAAATTTGCGCCGGTGGTGTTGGAAAGACGCTGGAATCCCTGTCCGGCCAGATTGCGGAAAAACGTCTCGATGAACGGGCGGTCATCCTTGCTTCGACGTTTCGAGAACGAGGTCTTCGGGTCCAGTAGCGTGGAGCCGACGCTGTCGCGCAGCGCATCCCGCACGTGCTGACAAGTCTCGGCAAGCGCACCATCTACGCTGGTCTCGTCCCAGCATAGCCCGACGAAATCGCTACCCAGAGCGGAAAGAAGCCCGGCTTCAGGCAGATACGGCGTATCGCAAAAACTGACCGGGCGCAGGCACCATCTGCCCAATGCCCGCTTCAGCGCGCGCATGACGTCATCTTTCGATATTTCCCGTCTCACGCTGAAGTAGTACCCTAGCACCGCGCGCGAAACGACCTCCAGGATCACAACGACCCAGAGACGATGAACGATCTTCTCCTTGAAACCGCCCCCCATCAGGGGAAGCGACACGCAGAAACGTCCGTCTAGCTTGTGCGCGTCCATTTCGACGCGTTGCATGAACCTCTGCACCGGCCGCCCGGTTCCGTCACCGGACCTCAGCTTCACAGCCAAATTCGGCCCGCCACTCGCCGCGGCCAGCGCCCTTGGGTTGGCCGACAGCACCTTGTCGATATACCGACAGATCGAAGAGTAGCCAAGGCTCAATGTGTTGAACGGCCATTCGTTTCGCGCTTCGTACCCGAAGCCACGCAATTGGTCCAGAAACCACGCGCAATGACGCCTTCTCGACTGTTTAGTTTCGACTAGTCGCTTGGCTGAGGCGCTCGCGAGGATACGCGCCTCAAATGCCTGACGAAGCGCCGGCTGACTGTCCAGCAGCGCCTGCATCGCGCCCGCAGCACCGCGGCCGAACTGGTCGACATGGACCTTCGTGCTACGACGGTATGGCTTGACTCGGAGCCATGGCACAAGCCCGCGCCAGCCATAAGGACGCCCGTCGGGATGCGTCTCAAGGCAGCGCTCCCGGATGAGACGATAGGCCTGACTTGTGCCAAGCGACGTCAGCCGCCTGATGCTTTCGCCCGAGGCACCGGAAAGATACAGCGAAACCGCCTGCTTTCTCGCAAGGTACAGGACGCGTCGGTCACCAGTAAGCGCTCCCTCATCGGGGCTGGCCCAGTGGGAAGTGTCGACGGTTCGCCCGTCTATCCTCCGGCGGGAGCAACAGGAATTGTCGTCAATACCCTCTTCCATGCGACGCTCCAAAATCGGCCGATCGCCCCAGAGGCGATGGTTATAAACCTTAGGGCACATTTGGGAAAAATCGCACGACGAGAATGGAACAAACGTTGGCAAAGATACAAAATTGCTTCGAATGTTCGCCGGGAGAACAAAATGGTGCAGAATTTCGTGAAGTAAATTTGTTCTCGCACGCCCGGGCGGCGTCGATTTCACGGCCACGTCTCGGATACAAAATTGTGCAAACTAACGTAACCCGACCTTGGAATCGCCCGCCCATCCGTCCTCCCCGCCTGCGTCCGGCCTCCTCGCCGCGTTGCCAACGCCACTGGAGCAGCTGCGCCTGCCGTTGGCGCTGTCCGGCGCGGCCGGCAGCAACCGCGCCCCCATCACGGCCACGCGGATCGCCGCGGCCGACGACCTGGCGGCCGTCACCGCCTGGCTCGCGCGCTATGCCGACAGCGCGGCGACGCTCCAAACCTACCGACGCGAGGTGGAGCGGCTGATCCTTTGGGCGGTCCTGCAGCTGGGCAAGCCACTGTCCTCGCTCACGCACGAAGACCTGCTCGCGTACGAGCGCTTCCTCGCCGATCCGCAACCGGCGGCGCGCTGGGTCCTGGCCGGCAGCAAGAAGCTCGCGCGCAGCCATCCGGACTGGCGCCCCTTTGCCGGGCCGCTGTCGCCCGGCAGCGTGCGCCAGGCGATGGTCATCCTGAATGCCTGCTTCGCCTGGCTCACCGAAGCCGGCTACCTGGCCGGCAATCCGCTCGCGCTGGCCCGCCGCCGGCGCGCGCCCACCAAGGCGCGCATCACGCGCTACCTGAGCCATGACTGGTGGGCGACCGTGAAAGACACCGTCGCGGCGATGCCGACTGCCACCGAGCGCGAGCGCCTGCATGCGGCGCGCTGCCGGTGGGTACTGACCGTGCTCTATCTGGGTGGCTTGCGTGCGTCCGAATTGACAGCCACTAACATGGGCGCTTTCTTCTGCCGGCGCGATGCCCAAGGCATCGAGCGCTGGTGGCTGGAGGTGACCGGCAAGGGCAACCAGACCCGGCTGGTGCCGGCCACCGACGAGCTGATCGCCGAACTGGCGCGCTACCGCCGCGCCAACGGACTGCCGGTCACGCCGCAGCCCGGGGAGACGCGCCCGCTGGTGCTGCCGGTCATCGGCCGAGAGACAGGTCGCGACAAAGCCCTGTCACGCGGGGCGCTGCACCTGATTCTGAAAGAAGTGTTCGGCTTGGCGGCCGAACGCCTGCGGGCGCGCGGGCCCGAATGGGAGGCGCAAGCCGCCGTGCTGGCCAGCGCCTCGGCGCACTGGCTGCGCCACACTGCCGGCTCGCACATGACCGACCAGCAAGTCGACCTGCGTTTTGTGCGAGACAACTTCGGTCATGCCTCGATCGCTACCACCAGTGGCTACCTGCACAGCGAAGAGGATGCGCGGCATGAGGCCACCCAAGAGCGGCACCGCATCGATTGGACCAGCAAGACCTAGGATGAGCCCACATCGCCAAACCGCACAGGGCAAAGCCATCTATCGTCACGGCACCATCGTGGCAAGCTACCTGCATTGCGACTTTCCCTCCAGCCCAAGCGCCACCGCCACGCTATTGGGGTCATGCCAAGATACAGCCCGTTCGCTATCATAAGCTTTGCGGTTATATTGAAAGAAAAGGACTACCTCATTTCGATATAAGCAAGGATTCGCTGACCACCCCCAATTGGCCCACCACCAAGTCGCTAGGGAGCGGAGAACGCCGCCCCGATTTGGCGTGCCCGTTTCACCTCGTCGCCGTGCAGATAGATTGAGGTCGTCGAGATGGACGCGTGCCGGAGATTGTCCCGGACCGTCGTCAATTCCGCGCCGCGCGCCAGCGCATGGGTCGCATGGGTGTGGCGCATCCAGTGTGGGCTGGCCTGTCGCAGCTTCTCGGCGGCCATCGGATGGTCGGCTTGGATCAGGTCCGCCGCTTGCCTGAAGAAGCGCCGCAACACGGCCCACAGGCGCGTGCCGGTGATGCCGCCGGCCGGGTCCTGGCCGAGGCTGCCGATCAACGGAGCACGCGGGTCCCAGCGTGCTCGCGTGGCTGGCAGGCCGCGCTCCAACAGATAACGGTCGAGCGCTGCGCGCGCCAACGGCGCGCAGCGCCACCTTGCCCGGCTTGGCGCCCTTGCCAACCAGATTGAGCCAGTGGTTGCCATGGGGATCAATTTCAATACGGCCAAGGGTCGCGCTGACGAGTTCGCTGGCGCGCAGGCCGGTCGCATAAGCGAAATCGAGCAGGAATCGCAGGCGCTGGGCCGCCGGCGCCTCCCACCCGTAGGACCAC
The DNA here is from genome assembly GCF_058787575.1 of Cupriavidus sp. FW305-3-2-15-C-LB2. NCBI lineage: Bacteria > Pseudomonadati > Pseudomonadota > Betaproteobacteria > Burkholderiales > Burkholderiaceae > Cupriavidus > Cupriavidus sp. FW305-3-2-15-C-LB2. The sequence continues at coordinate 42,725 of NZ_JBYSZW010000057.1, read as the reverse complement.
TCCAGTCCGTTGGCGAGCGTGCGCACCAGCAGCCATTCCCCTTCGGTGAACACGTGCGACGTATCCAGCGGCGCAGCCCGCGCGCTGCCGCGCACCTTGATGCCTGCAAACGGGTTGGCCAGCACGTACCGCTGCTGGATCAGCCAGCGGAACATTGCCCCGAGCACCGACAAGGCATAGGCCGTCGAGCGGGCCGACAGGCCCTGCGCAAACGGCCGCCACTCGGGCGAGGTGCGTGGCCGGGGCGGTCCCACCCAGCGCTTGTGGGGTGTCGGCCGGCGCAGGAACGTGCGATAGGCAATCGCGTCCTCGGTGGTCAGCGACGACAGCGGAGGCTCGCGCTCGACGATCGCCCACAGGATCAGCCGCTCCGCTTCCTTGCGATAGGCCCGCTGGGTGGCCGGTGACTCATGCAACGCCAGCCAGGCCTGGACGGCCTCGTAGTCGTTGTCGGCATTGAGGGTGCAGGTTTGCCGCGGGGCGCGGAAGGTCCCGGACGAGCCGTCGACTTCGTTGGGCAGGCGCAGGTGCTCCCAGGGCACGATCACCCCGCGGTCCGCCGCGGCGATCAGCGCGCGGGCGCGCTCGGTGAGCGCAGGATGCTCGGCGAAGAAGGCTTCGATGCGCCGGGCGCTCGCTGGGCCCAGGCCAGGCACCGCCGTCCACCAGCGACGCCGGCGCGGAATACTCACGGTCAGGTCCGCCAGCGTCTCAATGCCGTGGGCGCGCAGCGCCGCCACGGCACGAGGCGGCAGCCACTCGCCGATGTCGTCGCCGACCTGCGGCTGCGGCGAGGGCAAGCGGCGCAGCCAGTCGACCGCCTGGTGGATGGCCTTCGCCCGCCCGACTCGCTCAGCCGCGCCGTGTGCGAACAAGGCGGCCAGGTCATGGCGCTGCCGGCGGCACGCGAAATCGGCCAACTGTCGCCGGATATGGCCGAGGATGCCGCGCGCGGACTGGCCGCTGGCCTTGCGCTCGCCCAGGTAGCGCACCACTGCGTCGCGGGCGGACAGCCCTTCGTACCAGGCGCGTAGCGCGGCCAGCGATGCCGCATCGGGGAAGTCAGGCGGCGCGGGATGGGTCTGGGGGGTGGCTGACAGCATTTTCATGTCTGCCAGTTTAGTGCACCGATGCAGCTATTGCGATAAGGTTAGTTATCTCAATAGCCACCTTTAGCACGAATCGAGGGATACGCTCTTACTCGCTGCTGGCGTTCAGCGCTTTCATGACGTCGTCGGTGATGTCGATGCGCGGATTCACGTAGACCGCTTCCTGTACGACCAGGTCGTAACCGCGCTGCTCGGCCAGTTGGCGAATCACCCGGTTGGCGCGCTTCGCCAGCCGGGCCAGCTCCTCGTCGTGTCGCTGCTGCAGGTCCTCACGGAATGCCTGCTGCTTGCGCTGGAGCTCGCGGTCCAGCTCGGCCACTTCGTGCTGGCGGCGCTGCCGCTCGGCATCAACTAGCGCCCCGGCGTCCTTGTCGAGTTGGGCGGCCAGGGCTCGGATCTTCCTGGCCATGTCCTGCAGTTCACGGTCGCGCTTGTCAAACTCCTGCGCAAGCTTGTTTTGAGCCCGCTTGGCGGGCTGCGAGTCGCGCAGGATCCGTTCGGAATTCACAGCGGCGATGCGCACTGGTTGCGCCTGCGCCGCCGCTGTCGCGCACAGCGCGACAGCGGCCAACCCGGCGGCGGTCAGGGATTTGAGCAGGGGGGTTGACGTCTTCATGAACCGGAGCCTCTGTCAGCACGCCGTGGCAATCTGGAACCGCAAGCCTTGTCCTCGCCTATGGGAGCGCATCTCTGTTCCCCATGGGAATTTTGTTTCGCCCAAAGTCAACTCGCCGGTAGAAAAGTCAGCCTGGACGCCCGCCTGCTAGGATCTTCCAAATCGCCCTTGTAGTACTTTCCATGCAAATGTGTCGGTCGCTGGCCCGCGAGGCCCTATCTGACAACGTCTATACGGGATCTCCCAAGAAGGCCAGATGGCTACAACCGGCTGATTTGAATGAGAAATTCCGACCATGCCGCCAGATTTTAACGGAAAGATCACCCCGTTTTTTTCTTGCGCAGCTGCGCAGCATCGATGCGTGACGTGCTGGGCACGCACAAAAAGAAGCCGCCAGGTTTTGGCGGCTTGTCGGGAGTGCGTTGGAAGGGTCAATTAACTTCGACGCATGTCTGATCTTAAGTCAATCGAATAGGTGATGTCACGCATCGAAAGGGCGTTCCCCTCCAGCGTGGGGTATGAGCCTGGAGAGCCACCGGCCTGCATATCGGCATGACCGTCGCCTACGTCGCCGACGACGATCTCACCCAGCCGCTGCGCCAGGTCCGTGGCTGCATGATTTGCCATTTTTGCCCTTATCCGAGAATTACGCCGTGAACTTAGCCCAAATCTTGAATGACATCAATCACACGCTTCCCGATCTCCAGTCCGGCCTGCTCAGCGGCCTCGCGCGTTAAATAACTGGCGAAATCGGCTTCCGGCCCGCACTCCCAATCGGTGTGGTCCGCGTTGCGTCCGATTGCCACGATGTAGCGCCACATCTGCTCGGGCGCCCCAACGTCGTCTGAGACTTGAACTTTGAAGGCGGTCGCGTGGACGTACATCCCCCGGTACTCCTCCACAATCCATCGCAATAGCTGCCCCATAGCTCACTCGGCGCAGGACCGCAGCATGATAACGGGCACTCCCTATTTCTTAGTGGCGTGATTGTGCCACTGGAGCGTCAACACTTGAACTAGGCTCAGTGAGGGTTCTCCAGCCGATCGACGTAATCCTGAGCCCACAGAATCGCATGCCCCTGTGCGTCCTCGTTTCTCTCGTAGAGCCCGAGCACCTCCGACTCCACGATGACGTGGCGATCTTTGGTCACGCGCCCCAGGGATGCAAATTCCCCGCTGCCTGCGGGTTTTGCGAATCCCTCGATAATGTATCCTCGATACTTCTCGATAGACATGGTTGGTCTCGTTCCAATCGACACCCGAGCGCGGGCCGTCGCTCATTGAACGGGCCCCGCAACAGCCTAGCACGCAGCGCAAGACACCTGCTTGGCAACCTTTCCTCGTTGGGCCTGGCGAACCAACGCTCGCCTCGCCAGCGAGCCGCGCCTCGGCCCAGCCAGTTTATGATTCTGTAATCCAGCGCCTTGACAGCAGCGCTTCCCCGTTACCGGCGAGGACACCTCGTTGCGTGGTGAGAGTGCTCCGCGCGAAGACCAGCAGCAAGCGCGCCTCCGATCAGCGCATGCACCGACATAGATGGCTCGGCCCTAGCCAACGGGCGTCGATGCGGATAACCGGTCCTTGAACAGCTGAAAACAATGGTCCGCCACCGGCTGGACCAGGGCACGTTTATCGTGCCGCCTGCGTGCGCGACGCTACTCCCTTCCGGCGCTGCTGGACTCAAGGTGGGCAAATGCTGTGTTCAAGCGCGACCTGTCGCAAGAATACCTTCCTAATACCCTTCGGCGGCCAGTTTTTCAAAAATCCTGGTGATCTTCCCCTCCAGCGTTGCCGCGGTAAACGGCTTGACCACATAACCATTGGCCCCCGCCTTTGCCGCCGCGATGATGTTCTCTTTCCTCGCCTCAGCTGTCACCATCAGCACCGGCAGCTTGGCCAGCGTCGGGTCACTGCGGATAGTCTGCAGCATAGTGAGGCCGTCCATATTGGGCATATTCCAATCTGAAATAACAAATTGGAATCGACCATCCCGAAGCTTCTCCAAGCCGATCGCGCCGTCCTCGGCTTCCTCGATATTCGAAAAGCCGAGCTCATTGAGCAGACTGCGGATGATCCGACGCATGGTAGGGAAGTCGTCGACCACTAAGATCTTGAGGCTTGTGTCCACGGTAATGACTCCAAAACAGCTGTGGATGCACTAATCCTAGTGCCTGTTACTCCACTAATTATGCAGGCTTGCGGCCGAACCTCGCTAGGCGCGCCAAAAAGCAATCTGACGCCCATGCCCTGACGCTCTACTGCGGTACCATTCCATGCATCCCGTCGTGAAGGCGACGTCGGCGCGTGGAACGGTACCGAGAGTTAGCCTGTCAAGCCAGCACGCCGCGCTTCCCAAGATGCGATCCACGCTTCCACTTCCCCGGCAGGCATCGGCCGACCAATGAAATAGCCCTGAGCCAGATTGCAGCCGCTCGCCCTCAGAAATTGCCAGTCCTGGACGTCCTCGACGCCTTCCGCCACGGTATGGATCCCCAATTCACGTGCCATCCCCAGCGTGGCCTCAAGAATCGTGCGTAGCGGTGGTTCCCTCCATGCTCCGTGGACGAAGCTCCCATCCAGCTTCATCTCATCGAAAGGGATATCCCGCAGCTGTGCCAGAGATGAATACCCAGTGCCAAAATCGTCGATGGAAAGCGAGATGCGCTTGAGCCGCAAACGCGTCAGCACATCCAATGACAGCATCGGTTCGGCCATTACCCGCGACTCCGTGATTTCTAGCACCAGGCGGGAAAGGGAGACCCCCGATTGGTCGGCTGTGTGTTCAATGAAGTCCGGGAGGTCCAGTGCAGTCAGGTTGTCCATGGATAGATTGACTGCTACCGACAACGGTATGCCTGCGTCTTGCCACAACCGTGCCTGACGTAACGCGCTTGTCAAGACCGAACGTGTTAGTTCGGCGATGAACCCGCCCTCTTCCGCCAACTCGATGAACTGCCCTGCGGCCACCAAGCCCGCACTGGAATGCTGCCAGCGCGCCAGCGCTTCCATACCCACCAGCGCCGCTGTTTGCAACGATACTTTGGGTTGGTAATAGTTGATGATCTCCCCGGTATCAATCGCGCGTCGCAGCTCTCCCGCTTGAAAGCGGCAACGCTGAGCAGTCGGACCGGTTTGAGCGGAGGCAAGTGGCTTGCCCAGCAGTTGCTCCTTCAGTTGGCTTGCCGAAGCGGGCTTGCGCAAGGCCCCGACGACATGCAGCCCTCGGATCCTGGCAAGCTTCTGGGCGCTCTGTATGACACGGGGATCCTCTCCGCTCACCAGCAGCAATCCCCCCGCATAGCCGGCTGCCACCAGATGCCGGACGAATTCAACGCCGTCCATATCCGGCATCTGCAAGTCGCTGAAAATTAAACCGATCGACCGCGATTCCTTCTCCAGCAGAGCCAGGGCCTCCGGCGCGCGCTCGAACGCGACAATGTCCCGAAAGCCCAGTTGCGTCAATTGACGAGTCAATAAATTGAGGACGAACGGATCGTCATCGACCACCAGCACTTTCATTCGTTCTATGTCGTTTTCCATGTTTATTAGGTCGATCCGCACAAATTTCTCTGCCCATGGATCGCGTCAACGCGCTGCCGTGCAGCCCAACCCCGACGGATTCCAAAGCGAGATCAGGACTTGCCGCTTTCAACGCCGAGCTTGCTCAGGGAGCTATTAATCTTGGCGATCAGACTGATCTTGTCGAATGGCTTGACCGCAAAATCCGTGGCGCCAGCCTTCAGACACTCGATCACCACGCTTCGTTCGCTGTTTCCCGTGATCATGATCACCGGCACATCGGTCATGTAGGGCAAGCGGCGCAGCCTCCGCGTCACTTCAATGCCGCTGATATCCGGGAGCTCGATGTCCATCAGCACTAGGTCGGGCCGATACTGGCGCAGGCCGGCCGTCGCCTCCAGCCCAGTGGTAGCAAATACCAGTCTGAAGCCTGCACCGCGCAAGAGCTCGCGCAACAGGTCGTGCTGAAACTCATCGTCTTCCACCACTAGCACTAGCGGCTGGAACTTCTCTGCAAGCTCTCTCAGTGCGTGAGCGGATTCGATCCGCGGCCCCGCTTGCAGCGAGAGACTGCCAAGCCATTCCCGAATATCCTCCATGGTGTGTCTGATGGACGCCAAGTGGTTACCGATTGCCTCGGCCTTCAACTGCTCGATAGTGCGCTGGAAATCCGACGCATCACCGGTAACCATGGTTCTCGTGCTCGGCATTGCGCGAACCTTGTGCAAAAAACCATCGAGCTCCCTCGCGATGGCTTGCTCGGCTAGGCTGAGCGAACGGGTCGCGAGGTCGATACGTTCTCTGCTCTCGGCAGCCTGGTCGTCAAGCTGGACATCGTAACTGGCGAGTTGCTTGGCGCAGGCGACTAGCTGCCCGGCTGACACCGTGTCTGGCGGCGGCTGGCGCGTTTGTCGCAGGGCGTGATGCACAGCCATGCGTAGCCGCGGCGCGTCATTTGTGGCTGGCCAGAATAGGACGTAGTCATCAAAATGCGCATTCTTGCATAGTTCATAGACCTTCCACAGCTCGCTGCCAGTGCATAAGACGAGCGTGCGATGTGGCACGGTGGGCGCAACCGAGCTCAAACGGAAGAGGTCTCGATAATACTGTTCCGCATCCTCCAGCTTGTCGAAAGCGAGGACAAGTACCTCAGGCCGGTGCTCCTCGAAGTCGCTGACGGCGAACTCGGGCTTGGTTGAGACACGGATGTTGTCGAACTCTTCACTCAGCAGGGCAGCAACCAGCTCCGCATCAGCGACCGCGGGTGTCACCACCAGGATGGGTGGATTGCCCTTCATGATGCCCGCCTCGCGATTGGCACCCGCAACGCACGGCGGGTTCTGTATGGCAGTCTGCCATGCAGTTTGGCAACTATAAAATCCATGATTTCTCCTACTTTCTGACTTATGGGTATCTCAAATGCATGGGAAAGGTCGCGGCGAGACGGTGGCGCGTTCATGATTCCTGGCCCAACCAAGTATCGATGGCGGCTTCGACGAGTGGCACTTCAGTCTCTACCTGTGACATGCAGTGATCGATCTCTTCATAATTCTCTGCTTTCCCGGCGCTCTCCAGCTTCGCGCACAGGTCGCCCAGCGCCAGAGCTCCAACTGACCGAGAGGAGGACTTCAGCTTGTGGGCGATCAAGCTGACCTGGCGGGCGTTGCCGTTACTCGCATGCAGGCGTAGATCCTTAGTCTGCCCTCTCAACGCGATCAGATAATCAGAGAGCAAGCCATTGACGATGTCGCGGTCGTCGCCAACGAGGTCGGTCAACACCGACAGCTTTAGCTGCGATGCATAGCTGTTGCACGATGCTTGTTCTGCTTTTGGCGGCACTGGCGTAGGCGCTTCAACGCTACACAGGGACCGCTCCAGGGCTTCCCTCAGCAAATTCAGGTGCAAGGGCTTGGTCAGATATCCATCGAAGCCTACCGCCTTGGCCCGTGTCATCTCATCCTGAAGTGCGTTCGCCGTCAGCGCCAAGATAGGGATGCGCGAGCCAAGGTCCTCCTCCTGCCGGACAGCAGTGGCCAATTCATAGCCGTCCATCTCGGGCATATTGAGGTCGGTCAGAATCAGGCTGAATCGACAACTCCGCCACAGCAGCAAAGCTTCTTTGCCATCCTTGGCCAGCTCGGCTGCATATCCCAGCAGGCCAAGTTGACGCAGAATGACCTGCTGGTTGATGGCATCGTCTTCGGCGACAAGGATCAAGCCGGACTTTGGCGGTTCCAAGTCATCCCCTTCCTCGGGGCCGGCAGGGGGTCTATCTTGGCGACTGCTATCGCCGCACGTCTTCTGGCAGGAGGCCAGACCGGCCGCCGTTGCCACGGCCTCCTGAAGTGACGAATAGCCCAGCATCTCAATTCCCAAAAAAACTACATTAGCATCTTCAGCACGGGAAATTCGCTCTTTTGTTCGCGCGATCACCACGCGTCCAACATCTCGATGGACATCCTCATCCTCGAGATAGCCATTTTTATGACATTCGTCATTCATGCCATCATCGATGAGTACTAATATTGAATCACGCGTTCTTTCATTACTTAGCGAGCCAGGAGACGCTTGCACAATCCTTACGCTCGCGCCCGCGTCAATGAGATAGGTGCCAAGATCTTCAGCGGAAAATAGACGGCTCTCGACCAGAATACAATCGATGCCAGGTAATGCCGGATCACACGGCGGGGCGGGTTGTTCTGCCATCTCGAATGGCAACGTCGCGCTGAACACTGAGCCCTCACCCGGCTGGCTGGAGACCGATATGTCACCCTCCAGCAGCTCGACGAGGCGATGACAGATGGCAAGGCCCAAGCCGGTCCCTCCGAATCGCCTCGTTGTTGAGACTTCACCTTGTGTAAATGGCGTGAATAGATTGGTCAGCGTGTCCTGGGACATGCCGATACCGTTATCGGAGATGGTGAAACGAACTTGTATAGCGGCCCTGTTACTACCGACCGTCTCTGCCCGAATTTCGACGCGTCCGGCTTGGTCGGATCTACCACCGGAGAACTTGATTGCATTACCGACCAAATTATAAAGCAGTTGCCGGAGGCGAGTGCCGTCCGACAAGACTTCATCAGGAATCCCTGGCGAGACAAAATTGGTTAATCGCACTCCCGCCTTTCCAGCAACCGGCATCAACGATCCGCATAAACTCTCGACTATATGACGGATCGATATGGGGGTTCGCTCAATCTCCATCTTGCCGGCCTCGATCTTCGAAAAATCGAGGATGTCATCGATGATTCTCAAGAGCGAGTCGGCCGACTCTCGGATTGTTCGGATAATATTCGACTGATCGTGGGACAGCTGCGATTGAGCCAGCACTTCAACCATGCCGATGACCCCATTCATTGGGGTGCGGATTTCGTGGCTCATCGTCGCGAGGAAGGCACTCTTGGCCCTTGAAGCCGACTCGGCATCAGACTTGGCTCGCTCCAGCTGTTGGCGCACCCTACGGCTAGCCGTAATGTCGCGCGCGGTAGCATAGATGAGGCCGTCTGGGGCCCGCACGGCTTTCCAGGCAAGCCAACGAACTGTGCCATTCTTGCATAGATAGCGATTTTCGAAGTGCTCGGTAGGATTTCCGGCCAGGTGCCGCTCGATCTCGCGGCGCGTCGCTGCGAGATCATCGGGATGAATGAATTCCGTAAAGGGTCGGTCTAAGAGTTCCTGTGTTGTCCAGCCAAGCACCTGCTGGAATGCCGGATTGACGCGCTTGAAATAGCCGTCCATCCCTGCAATGCAGAGCAGATCGAGCGATAGTTCGAAGAATCGGTCGCGCTGCGCCTCCGCATTCTTTCGCGCGCTAATGTCCTGAAGAAGCACGAGCGCCGCAGGTTCCTCATCCCAGTCGTATGGGGCGGCAGCCACTTCGCATTGCAGTATTGATCCATCGAGTCTCAGCCATATTTCCTCGGCTGTCGGCACGGCTATCCTCGCTTCTTGGAGCTGCTGCATGCGGTCTCGGACGAGCCACTGGCTATCCGAGTGGACAAAGCCGAGCACCTCCCGTTCCAGCAAGGAAGCTTGCGATGGCGCTCCGAGCGTTTCCACCGCTTTTGGATTGGCATAGCAGATCCGCCCCGCCCGTTGGACGAAGACCGCGTATGGTAAGAGCTCGATAAGCTGGCGGTATCGCGTTTCGCTCAGCTCCAACGCGCGAGCATTGGCGCGCTCGCGGCTCACGTCGCGTAACACAAGTACGGCACCCCGGACATCGCCATCCTCGGCGCGGATCGGCGCAGCGCTGATCATGACATCCCGAAGCATGTTGTTATTGGCGGCCGACAGTCTTTGACCGTCCCAGTGCAGATCGACACCCGTACCGAGTACTTCCTGTGCCGGGTCCATTACCTCCCGCTGGGGGTCTGGACCGACGATTCGAAGTACTTCACCAAGGGGGCGAGCTAGCGCCTCCTGCTTCGGCCAGCCAGTTAGCTGCTCGGCCATCGGATTCATCCGCTTGATACGTCCCTGCTCATCGGTGGAGATGACAGCATCGTTGATGGCATGAAGCGTAATGTCGAGGTCACGTTCGCTCTCGCGAACGCGCGTCTGCAGCGTGATATCGCGAATCAACACCACCCTACCACCGCCTCGGCGGGATTCAAGACGAACCTCGTACACAAGCGCAGTGGGACTCTTGACCCGGAAATTCAGGCATTCACGTTCACCCGTGGGGCTGTTCAGGGCAGTTCCCAAGGTCCCCTGCTTGGCAAGGCGGTCGGCGCTAAGGTCGCTACGAAAGAAGGCCGCCGCTATATCGTCTGGCGTCGCATTCCAGATTGCTTCCTTAGAGACCGCAAGCAGTTTCAGGAAATGCGGGTTAAGCCCGTCCAACTTGCCCTCGGGGGATAGACCGAAGGCGACATCGGGGATGGCTTGAAACAGCGCGTCTATGCGTTCTGCTTTCTTCGCCTCGCGCTCTCTCGCCGCGCGCTCCTGATTACCCGATACGACGACACGCCTCAATAGCGTTACTTGGCGAGCACTTGCGAAGAGAATAAGCGCGGTCATCATGAGACCGGCGATCAAAAGAAAATCGCGGCGCGCTCGGAACGAGGCTAAATACTCAAATCTGGAAAATCCGACGACAACAAAAAGTGGATAATCCCGTAGCTTTTTATAACTGGTGATGCGATCAATACCATCGATAAAGCTCTTCGATTGATAGGATCCAGATTGTGCGTTCTTGAGCGCCTGACGCAGAGCACTATGCTCCGGCGCGATTGTACCGACTGTATCCTTGGGGCCGGCGCGTCGAGCACGTATGACATAGTCATTCGCACCAAGGACCGCGACCAGCCCGTGATTGCCGAGCCGAAGGTCATCGTATAATTGTGTTAGATACGCCGGGTCCATCGATATAACGACCACGCCAGTAAATTCGCCCTTGTCATTCTCAACACGGCGCGATAGTTGAATCGATGGCTTACCGCTGGCTCGGCCAAATACAGGTTTGCCAATAAATAGTCCACGGCTGCCATTTTCGAGATGGACGCGAAAATGCTCACGGTCAGAGAGATCGACCGGTTTGAAGTCCGGCACCGTGGATGACCGTAGGATGCCGTCTCGGTCAATGACGGCTATCTGCAGGAAGACGTCTAGTTTGACTCGATTAGATTTAACATACGCATCCATGGGAAGCTGCACCCCATGTTTTTCAACCTGCCATGCAACCAGATTGGCCAGTTGTTCTGCCTCGCGCATCAGTCGCGTGGTATGTGCATCGAGCACGTCAATCAGTGCCTCTGTCTGGCGCTGTGCTGTGCGAATCTCGGAGTCGGCATCCCAGCCAATAGCGCTTCCAAGCGCGAGCCAAAGCGCTATGACAAGTGCCATTCCTGGCAAGTAATATCGGCGCTTTGCTATTTGGGCGACTCGTGTCTCGGATATGGGAGAACTGATCATCTTGTTTCTGCGGCCATGTTGGCCAACATGGCTCTTGTGCTTTGAGTGATTTGCTCAAGCCGGCTCTATCGCTCGCCAGGGCGCTCGCCTTCCTGGTGATCGCGGCGTGCTTGCGTATCTAAAGTTTCTCGTCGGGTGCCGGTCTAGGTCTTGCCCTGCTTGCGGGGTGGATCGAGACTGCCGCCGGGATAATGTTAGCGGGCGCTGGTTAGTCAGCGCCGATAGCGCTGACTAAGGCACCGAGCACCGCTCTGCCAAAGACGACAAGTTCAACTGATTGATAGAACGCGCCCATGCGTCGCCGAGTCAAGCGGGCCCGCTACGCATTGCCGCCCGCATGACCGCGCATGACCGCGTGACTGGCTGCTACTGGCATGATGGAATCTCGTCAGAAAAGCGTGCGCCCGGCCCCTTCGCGGTCCCGCGCCCGCCAATGTGGTATCGCACTAGCGTCTGCTTGGGGCATCGGCGTCGACTGCTATGGATCGCTGACGAGGTTGAGGACGGTGCGCTGCGAGAGCTTCCTGGTCTTGCCTGCGCGCGACGGGGGGCGGCACATGCTGCATGCAAAATTCGCCTGCGGCTCATATGCATGCGTCACGAACTGCCCACTGCAACGGGGGCAGGTGGAAAGCTGCAGCATATTGCGCTCGATAAACCGTACTAACGTCCAGGCACGGGTGAAACTTAAGACAATCTCGCCGCCGAGCAGCGATACTTGCTCGAGATAGAGCCGATAGCTGGCCACCAAAGTACGGATGCCGCTCGCCCCGCCCTGCTGCACCATGAACTGGTAAGCGGAGAAGAACAGAGACGAATGGATATTTGGCAGCCAAGTGGTGAACCAGTCGGTCGAGAATGGCAGCATGCCCTTGGGCGGCGAGATCCCGCGCAACTCTTTGTAAAGCCGGATCAGGCGATCGCGCGAGAGCGTGGTCTCGGCTTCCAACACCTGCAAGCGCGCGCCCAGCCCGATCAACTCAATGGCAAGCTGGGTCTGCTTGGCATCCTGTAGCACGCTCTTGCGGCCGGTCACCGGAGTGGCCGCAAGGCTCCGGGCCGGGGCAGCTTGCAGCAGCGCACTCAATTGAAGGACTCCACCGGCTGGCGGGCCAGCAAGATGGCAGCGTGCATCTGCTGCATATCATGGCTCTTCGGGTTGTGGGTGAGCGTCGACAGCAAGGCATGGTCCTCGAACCGGAACCGGCACAAGACCATATTGGATGCCGCCAGCTTGACCAATTGCGCAGGCGTGAGCTTGGCAAGGATGTCAGCGATATCCTTGCCAACACCCCGCCGGTACATGGCTTCTAACTGGTTCCCGCGCACCAGCTGTTGCGCGAGCAGCAGATAAGCGAGGTTAACTTCCCTGATCTCATCCAGAAATCTGCTAGCTTCTTCCATCTTCTTCTCTTCTTCCCTACTGGCTCTACAAGGAGGGGCGGATGCACCACAAACGCGTCGCCCGACCCTTAACATTAAGTAACATTGGTAACGAGATGTAACGATCAGGAGTGCGTTATAGCATCGGTTCTTCCCTTTGCCAAACGATCTGCGCGAGAAAATGGGAATGTTACACATCCAAGACAATGGGTGCAGGGCCAGGCACTGCCCGATGCAACTTCCACCCCATCAATAATGGAATGTCGTCGGCCGACACCTCGCAGACGACCGCGTTATGGCGATTGACGCAGTCGGCTCACGCATAGCCCGATTTCGAACATTTCGGCAAATTGCAGCGCTGGTAAGGGGCGACCGAATAGATAGCCTTGCCCCTCTTCACACCCAAGGTGGTGCAGGGTGTCACGTTGCTCTTCGGTTTCGACCCCCTCGGCAATCGTCTCCAGGCCGAAACTCCGTGCCATATCGAGCAGCGCGCGGACGATGGCAGCGTCCCGATCTGACTCATGTATGTGTTGCACGAAGGAACGGTCGATCTTGATCCGGGTAAGTGGGAAGCGTTTGAGCAGGCTGAGCGATGCATAGCCGGTTCCGAAATCGTCGAAGGCAATCGCCACGCCGTGGTCCCGCAAGCGCTGAAGCATTTCCACGGCTCGGTCGTCGCCCTCGAGCACGATGTTTTCGGTGATCTCAAGCTCGAGCGCCTGCGGCGGCAGGCCATGCCGCTCCAGGGCCGAGACGACCTGTGAATCCAGGTCCTCCGCACGAAGCTGCGCGCCGCACAGGTTGACGCCGATACGGAAATCTTTTGCGCCACTTCTGCGCCATAGCGCTGCCTGCGCACAGGCTTCATCAAGAATCCACGATCCAGCACTCACGGCGAGCGCCCCCTCTTCCAACGCGGGCAGGAAAGCCGCAGGAGACAAAAGACCATGCTGCGGATGCAGCCAGCGGATCAGTGCCTCAGCACCGGTGAGGGAGCCGTCGGCCAGGCGAACCTGCGGTTGATAGAAGAGCACGAATTCGCCGTCGCTGACTGCCCGATGCAACTCCATGCTGTAGAGCCGCCGCGCGACCGCTTCATGCCGTAACGCGGTGGCGAAGACGAACGACTGGCCATGGCCGATGCTCTTTGCCTTGAACAGAGCCAGGTCCGCATTGGCGATCAGTTCCAGCGCTTCCCGTGCATGGAGCGGCGCCATGGCCACGCCGCAACTGACCGATAGCCGCACCTCATGTCCATCAATGGCAATCGGCTCGGCCATGTTGGCAATCACCGCATGAGCGACATCCTTCGCCTGCCCGACACTGTCGCATTCCGGTAGCAGGATAGCAAACTCGTCCCCGCTGATCCGCGCGACCGTATCGTTCGGTCTCGCGGTTTTCTCCAAGCGGCGAGCCACCTCGCGGAGAATGCCATCGCCTACCGCGTGGCCAAGCGTGGCGTTGACGTCCTTGAACCCATCGAGGTCGACCATGACTACTGCGGCCGGCAAGGCGAGCGTGAGCGTCTCTTCCACACACCGATAGAAGCACGCGCGGTTGGCGAGTCGGGTGAGCATGTCGATGTTCGCTAGCCGTTGCAACGCCTGTTCCTCACGCCGCAGCGCTGTTAGATCCTGCAGACGGGCGTTGCATATCAGCTTCGCGTTCGTGCGCAGGCAAGTCAGGGACAACCCGAGAAGGAATCCCGTTCCGTCTTTGCGCAAGCCGTGCAGTTGCGCGAGCATGGACGGTTCGTTGACCGAACTGACCTCCGCGCGCGAGATCAGTTGGTGCAATGCCGCCCTCTCTCGCTCGGGGAATAGGCTGTCAAAGGCTCGGCCGGGGCCCTCGCTCGGCTCATATCCAAACAGGGCAGCAGCAGCGTCGTTCCAGGCGACGACACCCCGTCGTTCATCGAACTGCACGAATGCGGTGGGCTGGTCTTCAGCCAATGCCTCCGAGGAACGCCGCCGTACCGCCTGCGCGGCAATTTCGACGCGGCGCAACTCCAGCCTGTCCCCTGCCATTTTGGCCAGCTCGCGCAGACGCTCGCAGTCTTCCTCTGAGAAATCGCGGTGCGGCTGCCCATCAATCACGCAGAGCGCTCCTACGGCATGGCCATCCGGCGACATCAGGGGAACGCCGGCGTAGAAGCGCAGCTTGGTCGGCCCCGTGACCAATGGGTTGTCGTAAAAGCGTTCGTCGAGCGTGGCATCCGGCACCACCATGACTTCATTCCGGGTGATTGCATGCGCACAGAACGAAACGTCGCGGCTCATGTCAACTTGCGCACCCTCAAGACCAGTGCTTGCCGCAAAGAAGACATGATCGCTGCCGATCATATTCACCGCTGCGACAGGCATCTTGAAGACACGTGCGGCAATTTTGACCACTGGGTCCAGGCTGGGCAACGGTCTATCGCTTTCGAGTCCATACCCGGACAGCGCCTCTAGTCGTTCTGCCTCGGTCGCCAATACTGGGGGACACTTCATAAGAGTTCTCCAGAGTTCCGCTCGCCGCAGTAAGATTGAACTGCCTCAGTCAATTGGGGCGGCCGTGCAATATATGTCCCAAACTATGTCCAAAATGATGCCCCCGATTCCGGGTATGAGAATAAATGAAAGATTAGACTAATGTAACGGCCAGCGGTACCCACGACGCGGAGGGTGTTCCAATGGTATGGAGCGTCCGCAGGACTTTCCGCCCATGCGGTTGGCGAGCTTGCCAAGGCAGATTGCTGAACGTCTGACCTGCGGCACCCTGCTCGCGCCCGACGTCCTGCTGAAAGGCGTCGATGAGGCCGGGCCGGTAGTCGTCGCGCGCAAGCTGGGGTGGGATGGCGCGTGAACCTAGCTGGAGGACCCGTTCCTCTTGCTGGCGGGCGAGGTGAAACGGCCGCGCACCGGCGACGAGGGAACGGGGTTGCGGCTGGTGGCCAAGGCCACGAAAGCGGTGGAGCGCCCGGCATGACGATCGCCTTGGCCTCCACCGGAAGCTTGCCCTGCCCCGGCGGCGGGCACGTGCGATCGCTTCGACAGCCAGCTGCTCATGCATGCGGACGCAGTGTGGAACTCGAAGTCAGGCCATCAAGGGTCTGATGACAAGTATTCCAGACTAACATCTCTTGTTTCTGTTATCTCATTCTGCGATGTGTAAAAGGACCAGACATGCTCTGCATCACTATCGAAGCAGGGCCAGCCTTTCAGCAAATATCGCCGCCCGCTCGTCGTAACGCCAGTTTTCGTACTAGCATTGAACGAAAGAATCGCAGTTGTCACACGGCCATCATGCGTTTCCACGCAATATCCGACGAAATGGCGATCACCTCGATTTGTCTCATACACCCGCCAGCGTTCGAGCGTAAGAAGTGGTTGCGCATCAACTGCTGCAACGGGCCCAATATGCGGAGGTGTTCTAGCCATCCTGCCGGAATCTATGTTTAGGTAAACGACGTGGGGCGCCACGAACTAAGCGGCGTTCTCATTAGATATTATATGCGCAGCTTTCAACACAAATATTTTACATCCTGCGGCTAATATTCACGTTCGCGTTTGGTCGCGCAATTTGACTTGCCGGCGTCAGCTGGGTAATTCACCGTCGCTTTCATGAAAAATCGTGACAATATTTAGTATCTGATGTGCGCGTTTCGCTCCTTTTTTCATAGCTATCTGCACTACGGCTTTCGAGTAGGCTGTCTGCTTCGGCCAAGCGTCTTGTAGCCCCAGTATAAAGTACAAGAAGGTAACCTCGCGCCCAATTTCTCGCGCGCAATCTGGCGCATAAGACACATATAGTGACCACGCCTGCGCCAGCCACTCCGGCGTGAATGGAAGGTCCGGAAAGACCTCTCTGAAGCGAGTTGCGTGGTTCTTTTCAAATTTCGGATTCGCGTCCGCCATCCGTTCGTATAACCACGCAAAATCCAGGAAATTCAACGTATTGAAACCAAAAACGAGTCGATCAACATCGCTGACTCGCATTTTCATAATAAAATTCTTCCTTGACATTGATTTCGCCTTTCATGCTGTTTCTACGTCTCCTGACGGATAACGCAAAAAACAAAATTCCTCCCACGTGAAATGATTAACGATGCGATTGCAATATGAAGACTAACAGGGTGGAATCCAGGAAAAATGTCGGAAGCATCTATCCACCTCCGTTTCGAATACGTGATTGGTATAGTTGCTGAGCGTCGTGATTGCAATGGCTAGAATGATGTCCAAGACATTTTTCTCACTATAGCCAGCATCGAGAAATGCTTTTAGTTCGATTGCGCTCGGTCGCCCTCGATGGGCGAACATTGCATGTGTGAATCCCACCAGCGCGCGAAGCCTTGCGTCCAATAGGCTCCGCCCATCACGAATTGCATTTACAACTTCTGGGGACCCGTTGATGACTGTAGCGGCGATGCCGCTATGCATCGCCACTGAGTAGGAGCTGCCGTTGGCAACGGATAGCGCCAGAAGTATCACCTCTTGTTCCAGTGGCGTCAGGGAACACTCCTGGCGGAATTGGGTGTAGCTGTAAAGGTATGCATCAAACAACCCCGGTGCGTTGGCCATCGCCGCATACATATTGGGAATACTGCCGATCTCGTCTCTAACACTGTCGAGAATGTCCCTGGCATTGGGGCTTGCTGTATCCACGGTCACAAGAGGCAAGGAGAGACGGGCGCATAGAGTCATCGGGTCACCTGGTGCACAAGTAGGTATTGCTGATTCTGGTCGAGGCGGTCCAAAAAGGCGCAAAAAATTATGCTGCAATGCGCATAAGATTATCAATCACAGGGGACAATTGACGCTCTGTGTAACCTGCTTTTGCCAGCACCCGCAGTCCGGCAATGCCGGCAATTAGCGTCATCGCCCAGATTGCAGGGTCTATATTTCTTTTAAATTGCCCAGATCGCTGGCCGGAAATTAATAGAAATTCAAACGCAGCCTTGATGGATTGGAATCCGGTTCGGACCAACCGACGCACCTCGGGGTCATGCAAGCCAAATTCTATGGAAGTATTTACGAGAAGACATCCACGGCCGCCATCATTGTCTTTTACGATATGCAACAGGATCCCTCGAAGTTGTTCCTGCAATCTTGGTGCCTCGGAAGCGTTTCGAATGGCAAGAGCTTTTGCATTTGCATAAATCTCGATGGCTTCCAGAAACAGCTGCCGTTTTGACCCGAAGGTGTTATAAAGGGAAGACTTTGACACGCCCATCTCCCCTGCGAGGACGTTCGCAGGCAAGGCTTCGTAGCCATAGCGCCAGAAGGCGTCTACAGCACGCGCCATAACCTCATCTCGATCGAATTCGATGGATCGTGCCATTGCTGCTCAGAGTCTGCCAAGGGGCAGTCTCAATGATAATATTGATTGAACAATCAAAGACTGCTCCTTGTCTACGCAAGGATGCCTCGACGCCATCGTGGCTCCGCAAGCCCGGACGCCGCTCGCAATAGCGCCCAGGAGGTGCGTCCAGCGCGGAGGGCAGACGAACATGCCACTCGCCTTTTTTACTCCTGCACGCAGCCAACGCTCGCTTGTCGATGGTCATGGCAACCATGCCGACCCTGAAATAGACCGGGCGGGTGGCGGTACTCCTACGGTGTCCCATCCGAAGGGCCCGACGAGGAAAGAAAGCGGTCCGCAAAAGCCGCTGCTGGTAACGGCGGGCTACACAGGTACCCCTGCCAAAGGTCACACCCGAGTTTCCTCAGGAAGAGTCGCTGGGCTTCGGTTTCTACCCCTTCGGCTAGTACGCGCAGACCCAACCCCCTTGCCATCGCGACAATGGTGGCCACGAGTTGCATATCTCCGGTTTCGTCCGGTATATACCGGATAAAGCTGCGATCAATTTTCAACTTGTCAACAGGGAAGCGCCTTAGATAGGCTAGCGAAGAGTAGCCTGTGCCAAAATCGTCAAGGGCCAACTTGATGCCCAGCGATTTCAGACTGCGCAGAAACTCCACCGCCTGGCTGCCGCGCGACATCAGCCCAGATTCTGTGACTTCAAGCTCCAATCGTTCTGGCGGGAAACCTGTCTCTGCAAGTATGTCCCGCAACTGCTCTTGGACATGACCGCTACGAATCTCCGCAGCGGACAAGTTGACGGCAAGCACCTCGATTGCTTTGCCCTCATCAAGCCATTGTCGGCCTTGACGGCAGACCTCGCGTTGGACCCACGCGCCGAGCGGCAAGATTAAACCGGTGTCCTCCAGCAGGGGAATAAACTCGGACGGGCCGACGTCGCTTCCGCCGTCCCGCGGCAGGCGAACCAGGGCCTCGGCCCCGATCACCTTGCCATCTTCCAAGTTGACCAACGGCTGGTAGTGTAGTTCGAACAGCCCCTGCCGTAGCGCTCGCCGCAAGCGCGCCTCTAGGGCCAGTCTTGAGTTGGCTGCAGAGGTGAAGCCGGGGACATAGGTACGCCAGGTAGCACGACCTGAGCGTTTCGCTTCGTGCATGGCGGATTCCGCGTTCCGGATCAACTCCGCAGCATGACTCCCATGCGCTGGGTTGACCGCAACGCCGATGCTAACCTGCACGAACAACTCGCCGACCGTTGGCAAGCAGAATGGCGCAGAAAAAACCTCAATGAGTTGACGGACGAACTCATCCGCCCCACTGACGACTTCGATGTCATGGAGAACCACCACAAACTCGTCTCCGCTTTGCCGGCCGAGGATGTCGTGAGATCTCATCTGAGCCTGCAGACGTTGTGCGACAGCAACTAACAATTCATCACCTACCGCGTGACCGAGTCCATCATTGATGGTTTGGAAATGGTCAATATCGATGAATAGTACTGCCAGGCGACGTCCGCCTTGCTGCGCGACGGCAAGCGATTGCTCTAAGCGCGCACGAATCAAGAGACGATTCGGCAGATCTGTCAATGGGTCGAAATGAGTCAGGGCGTCCAGCCGATTCTCAGCCTGCTTCAAACGTGTCAAGTCGGTTAATACGGTGACATAATGCTCAGCCTTCCCGTTGTCGCCTGTGACGGTGCTGATAGACAGGAAGTGTGGCAGTACCTTGCCGCTCTTGCTTTGATTCCAAATTTCCCCTTGCCAGCAGCCCTCGCGCGCGAGCGTATCGTGCATCTCCCGATAAAATTCGACCGGGTGCATGCCCGAGCGCAGAAGACTGAGGGGATGGCCTACTACTTCGACCTCGTCATAGCCAGTTAGACTGCTGAACGCGCGGTTGGCGGAAACGATACGGGTATCCAGATCCGTGATGATGATGCCGTCTCGCGAGCTTTCTAAGGCTGCTGCCAGCAGGTGAATCCGGGCGGCCTGTGCAGCATGCTTGGCGACAATATTGAGGCGAGTCAGCGCAAGGGAGATGTCGCCGCCGATCTCTCGCAGCAGATCCATTTCCTCGCTACGTTTGAGATCAAGCACGTCGCTGGCGAGATGGAGCACTCCGATCAGCTCATTATCGCACCGCAATGGAATCCCGGCGCAGGCGCTCATGCCACCCGTCAAGTCTCCGACCGCCCAATTCGGAGCGATGTCACCATCCCGAAAGCCGGTGATATAAACGACTTCCCCGCGGCTCCAGGCATCGATCGGATCGCCGTTGCGGAGATCGACCGAATCAGGGACGGTGGCCTTAGTGTCTGCCTTGCGCGTTGTTATGCCGACAATATCGATCGCTTCGATCCAGGCCCGGCGAAACCCGCCGAATCGCAACGCAGCATCGCACACACGCTCAAACAGTATCTCCCGCGTGCTCGCGTGCATGCTTGCCTGGTTCACGTGACTTAGGAAGCCGTATAGGCGAGACAGTTCACGCACACGCTGTTCGGCGCCGTGCCGCTCGGTGACGTCCCAAGCCAGCCAGATCACGCTGTCGGTATTACCAATCGGAGCAACGCGGGCATCGAACCAGCGTTCGCTTCCATCGATTGTCAACCGGTATTCGTATGCCGTAGTGCGTCGGCTCGAGAGTGTTCCCCTGACGACACTGAGGCAGCCGTCAGCGGCGTCTGCCGGCAAGATATCCGTGACCCTGCGTTGCAGGATGGCCGTGGCTGGCTGAAGAAGTAGCTCGGTGTCGCTGCCAAATACTCCAAGATACCGCCCCTCAGCATCGAGTAGAAATGATACGCCGGGCATCGCCGAGACAAAGGCGCGTAGATGTGACTCCCTCTTGGAGAGCTCTTCCAGAGCACAGGCATGACGTCGCTCGGTTCGCGCGAGTAACGCAAACAGGACCAGTGTCAACAGGCCGACAAGCGCGATATTCAATGCATCGAGCCGATGCAATGTGCTACGCCGGGCAGCGATCTCTCGAAGCAGGATGCTCTCCACTTCTGACGCCGCTTGCTCGACCGCTCTGTAATGCATCCGCAATTCGAGCTGCGTAGTACTACGTGGATTAGCGAGCCTCTGACGAATAGCACCAGCCATCGTCTCGAGCTTGTCACCATAAGCGATCGCGGCCGCGTCGATGCGGACGGTGGAGCCCTGCGTGACGGCGAAATCAGCAAGTTTCCCGTCGCCTTTCACAAGGCCATGGCCGGCCTCACGCGCACGAGCGAGACTTGCAATCAGCAGACCTCGGGTCGAGGAGGGATCGCCATTTAGGATACGCTCCAGGTGCAACTCGGCCGCAGTGGCCGCGCGGCGGCTCTCAGATAGACGGTCGAGGGCAATCAAGCCTTCACGCAATGTCTGATCGGAACGGTAATTTGACCAGGTCATCAGCGCCATCGTTATGCAGGCGAACAACGTGAGCGCAACCAAAAGTGGCGCAGTACCCGGAAACTGGTTCGGATGCCTGGTCATTATCCCGAGATGCCCGGTGCAACTGCAATATTGTCGTCGAGAAGGCCGAACCGTCGCATCAGTTCCAGATGCGCGGGGCTACCCAAGAAGTCCGCCAATGCATTGTCGATAGCATCGCGCAGTCGCTTATCTTCCAGACGCATGGCAAATGCCGGCAGGCCTGCGAAATTCCCGTCGCGCGTGGTATCCGGCACGACGAGTTCGAATATGCCAGCCTCTGCTCTTGTGACCAAAAAATGCAGCGATACGAAAGAGAGCATAAAAACATCTGCTAGGCCTGTTCTAACTGCGCCCGCCGCTGCAGCCGCGTCCGGAAAGGCTTGAATTTTCGCTTCCGACAGCGCTGCTTTATGTGCCAACTGCTGCTCGACGGAGCCGTCGATAACGGCCAACTTTACGGTCGGCTGCGCTGCTATGTGGCTTAGCGAACGAAGATGAAGTGGATTCCCATAACGAACCAACAAACCTGGCTGAATTGTTGCCGTTGGGCGAGTGAAGAGCACGCGCTGCGCGCGCGCAGGCGTGACGAACATGCCGGCGGCGATGATGTCAATGCGACCGCTTTCGAGTTCGTGAATGAGACTAGCGAGATCCGCCTGCAGCCAGACCACATTCTCCCTGCCGAGGGAGCGCAAAGCATGACGCAAGACCTCCGGCGCCTCGCCGGTAACTCTGCCATCTGCTTCGACCATCGCGAATGGTTCTTCGATGGCGTACCCTACTCGCAACGCTTGGCCACGTTGATAGCGGGCCAGCGTGTCCTCATGGTTCATGTCGAGCACGAATATTGCCAGCGAAACACTGACTAGGCCCACCAGCGTGGCCGCCAAGAGGTAAGGCCGTCGCAACAGCTTAATCAAATGTATGCCTGCCGAGTAGAAGGTCATTTGCACATCCTCGACAACCAGAATCGGAGGAGTTTCGGATCATTAGCTACGTGTTTTATTCGCAAGATGGTCCAGCGCCGGACAATAGGAGTCAGGAGCTGCATTGGAACATTGATTCAGAAGACCATGCAACTCGGCTTTCATTGTCTGAAATTCGGAAAGCTTGGCTTCGATCATCGCTAGACGCCTTGCGATCACGCCACAGATTGTCTGACAAGAGGAATCCCGCCCAACAAGAATCCCGACGTCTGCAAGGGAAAGCCCACAAGTCTGGGCGCGACGAATTAAACGTAGTTGCCGGAGGTGTGCGTCCTCATAACGGCGCTGTCCGCCAAGTGGCTTATTTGGCACATCCAGTAAGCCCAAGGATTGATAGTAGCGGACCGTCTCAACGCCGACACCCGCTTGCTGCGCCAATTGACCAATCGTGTAACCCACCTGCTTGACTCTGTAGTTCCCTACGGAGTTAAAGTCCTTCCGCGCAGAGGGCAGGGACCCTTAGTCCGGAGCTTCAACGATGAACCCAGTAGGATAGATTTAATTTTTATAGACTGTAACAAAGCATTAAAAAAATCGCAAGTCATTGAAGATATAACATCACTCCTGATTTTTGCGCCCCGCGTTCGGGGTTATAGCATTGCCGTAAATTTCTTGCAAAAGACCGCAGTGGAGATTAATTATGCCGAAGCATTTTTAATTTACTGGGCCCGAGAGAGCGTTTATAACCTGATTTTTGGCTGCCCAGTAAATAATTTAGTTACCAAGCGCCTTACCCCGTTTTGGCGCTTCCCGCATACACTCCCGATGCGGGATTTTTTTCGAAGTGTGGATTGAAACGGCAGTCGTCCATCTAAAAATATGGACGAGTTTTTTACGCTAGTTGCCAGAAATTCACAGGACAGTAACTGGCGGAAAAACTGCGACAAGCTCAACGAATCGCTAGCGCAGCCTTGTCGATAGCGGGACAGGCAGTGGCATTGCGGGCCCACTGCTCAGAACGCAGTTGACGGGTTTTGGCCACTTCGGTGAATTCGTGCCAGGCGGCGAATCTTGCCGCGAGGTGTGTGCGATAGAGCTAAGCACGCAGCAGACGTCGTTTCAGCGCTCAGTGTTGCCCGATCGGAAGCGCGCAGCGTTATAATGGAGACATTCAAGAACTAACCAGCGTCAAAGACGTAAACAGGGAAAACCGCCTGTACTCGAGTGGAGCAGCACGTATTGTCCGTTCGCGGGAGCGCAGTACGTTAGCGGCCCCAGCGGGCCGGTCGCGCGCTGAGGGAGGCCGGATTGCACTTTTACCTGGCCGTCACGTCCCTCCTCAAACGCGCCCTACGGTCGCAGTGGCTGATGCTGGAAGCCCTCGTCCACGATTACAAGCGCGAGAGTCAATGCCTTCTATGAGACACGTGAGCGTCTCCCTCCGGATGCAGCGGCTGGCGTATTTCGTCAATCCGATCACGGCAGGTCTAGCCGAGTCTCTCGGCGGCCGCCCGCCTACCGAGAGGCGCCGCGTGTCGAAGCTGGAGACGGAGCGGAGGCGCGCCTTTCCGCGTGGGCGCCTTCCACGACGAGCCGGCACCGGTGTGTGCTCGTCGACAAAGGAGAAACAGGATTAATAGCACAGATTACCGCCTTTTGCAGTAGTCCATTGCACCGAATAAGGCCTTATTTCGACATAGGCATCCAAGAGTCCGGGTTCTATGATTCCAGGCTTGGACGCCGAAATCGGCAAGGCAAACATCAAATGAACTCCCTCGCTACCGTTGCCCTCGTAGTTGGACTCAGCTTCATGCTATGCGTGCTGACCATGGTCTCAGCGCGCCGCCGACGTAGACGCGACCTCATTCAACGCCAAATTTCGCACCTGGATCGAGTGCTCGCCACGCGCCTGCGAAGCTAAACACCTCCAAGAATAGTTTTCAAATCCGTGGCGCCGGAATTCTATAAAGTGCTCTTGGTGAACGTCGTGCTGCTCGGGCCGTCCGGCGTAGGCAAGACACATCTGGCGACGCTGGCCTATCGGGCCACGCAGGCTGGCATCAAAAGCCGCTTCCTGACGGCGGCCGACCTGATGATGCAACTGGCGACTGCCCGGCAGCAAGGGCGGCCGCGCGAATACTTCAATCGGGCGGTGATGGGTCCCAGGTTGCTGGTGGTCGACGAGATCGGCTGGCGGCAAGTGCGCGCTCGGTGTTCCGCCTGACCATCGACGTCAGACCATCCTCGCCGCGGTTTCCTCCAGGCGTGTCAGCGCAACACCCGTCGGCTCGATCCGATTTGATTTACAAGTCCTTCCGGTCATACCCCACTCTGGAGGGGGGTGCCCTCTCGATGCGTGACATCTCGTATTCAATTGCTTTAAGATCAGATATGCGTATGGGTTAATTCACTCCCCACAGCGCGACTCCCGCAAGCCGCCAAGACCTGGCGGCTTCTTTTTGCGATGCTCCGATGTCAATTGGCGCGCGTCAAATCGCCTAGGATCGGTCGCGATGACGGGTCACCCACAACACGAAGGGCCATGATATGCAGCAGATGCACGCTGCCACCCCGCTGGCCCGCCTGCCGGTGCTGGGGGCATCATCCTTTCGTGGCAACCAGAGGCCGCTGCCTTGTCGCCACGCGCGCTGCTCTTTTAGCATTGGCGATGGTGATCGGCTTTGCCGGTTATGGCGTGAGCCTGGCGCTGTTCGTGATCGCCCTTCGCCATCTTGGTACGGCCAGGACAGGGGCCTATTTTTCAGTGGCCCCCTGTTTGGCGTGGTGATCTCCTTCCTGCTGTGGCCTGAGGTGCCAAATTTCCTGTTCTGGCTCGCGGCGGTGCTCATGGCGCTAGGCGTATGTCTGCATCTCCGGGAACGGCACGAGCACGACCATACCCATGAGCCGATGGAACACACGCATGCTCATCGCCATGATGAGCATCATCAGCATGAGCATGATTTTCCGTGGAACGGGAAGGAACCACATGTGCACGCACACCGGCATGCTCCGATCGTCCACAAGCATCCTCACTACCCGGATATTCATCACAAGGCATCCGCACTGAACCGCTTCGTAACGACACAGGTTCCAATACTGGCCAGTGTGACCGACGCGGGCAACCGGGCCAGGTCAGCCACCTTCGCCGGGACGAAGTGGCTCCAGCGGGCGCAGCGCTTGCACGGCTTGCTTGAGCAGCACGATCCAGTCGTCCAGTTCCTCTATGATGGCCTCGGCTTGGTCCACGAGGGTCGGACCAGTGGTTGGATACGACAATGCGGCGCCGTTGATCAGAGTATGTGCCATGCCGTGCAAGCGCAGCAGATCGTCGCGCAGTCCGGCTGGCTCACAGCAACGCGCACGGATCGCATCGAGTTGGTCCACCACGCGCAGGATGGTGGTCGTGTCGAACGTGTCCCGAAGCGCTTGCAACGCCTCGGCGTCGACCCTGCCGTAAGGGGTATCGGTGTCAGGCATGGCGAGGCTTGCGGACGGAATGGGCGGGCGCGGCAAAGAGGCTGTCGCGAATCCAGGCTTCCGGCACCCGTTCCAGGTTCAGCTTATAGTCGCCGAAGCGCTTGATGTTGCTGGTGAGGTAGGGACTCAGGAAGCCAATGTCGGCCACGTCGATCTTGATCCCTTCCTTTACCATCGCGCGCAGGGCCTGCATCATGTCCGCCGTGTTCTGCAGAATCACGGCCGAGGCGATCAGGTCGTTGTAGCGCAGGCGCTTCTGCTGTTCGTCGGGGTCATTTTCGGCTAGCACGTCACCGCCGAATGAGAACCATTTGGCAAAGCCATTGTAGGACTCGATCTTATTGGTGGTGGCGGTGATCTCCTGGCGTAGTTCGCGGCTGCCAATCCATTCGAGCAGGAACGCCGTGCGCACAACCTTGCCGAGTTCCTGCGCCGCCAGAAACAGGCGGTTGCGGCGGCTTTCCGAGCCGAACCGGCGCAGCAGGAGCGGCGAGGAGATTGTTCCGGCCTGGATCGATAGCGCCACCTGCATCAGGTCCTGCCAGTGGAAGGCAATCAGGTCCCAGTCCACGGTGTCCGAGAACAGCCGGTCGATGTGCTTGTATTTGGTGTCGGCATCGGCACGGTAAAGCTTCAGATCCTGCCAGTTGCGGATGCGCGGCATCAGGTTGATGCCCAGCAGATGCGTGAAGGCGAACACTGCAGCCGACTGGCCCTGGGTGTCGGCGTGCACGGTATCGGCCTCGACACTCAAACCGGCCTTGAGCAGACCCTCGATCACGTAGATGGCTTCCCACACGCCGGGCGGAATGAAATGCCGGAACACCGCGATGTAGTTGTCGGCCACGTGCCGGTAGGCCACCGCACCCATCTTGCGGTAGCGGAAGTGGTAGCCGGCCAGCAGGTTGTTGTCGTAGAAGTCGTACTGGGTGCCGTCAGCGGCGACGGTCTTGCCATCCCCCCAGTGTTTGGGCAGGTCAAGCCGCAGATACAGTTCGATCAATTCCCGCTGCGCGGTTTCGAGACGCTCCAGGCTCAGATGCCGGCGGTTGACGAACGACATCATGTGCGGCGTGACCCGATCCCCCATATGGCGGGAGGCCTGGGTGGGCCCCAGGTTGCAGCCCATGGCAAAGATGGTCAGCAGGTAGCGCTCGGCTGCATTGCGGATCTTGGGGTCGCTGCCAGAGAGTGGGCCGAAGTGCCGCGTGAAGTGGGTCCAGTGCTCGATGTTGGCCAGCACGTCCAGCAGATTGCGCGTCGGCATGCGCCGGATCAGCGCCTGTTGCAGGGCGATCGCGCTGGCCGGGATCTCCCTGGCGATCGTCCGCTTGAGCACGGGTTCGCCGTCCTGGCCGATGGTGACGTGCTGGCGCTTGTCGGGAAAACTGGCATCCAGGGTACGCGCCGTATCGGCCAGCCATTGGCGTAGATGCGCCACGAAGTCCTGCGCGTTGCCCGGCATGTCCAGCTTGGCGCAGTATTCGGGCAGGCGCCGTTCGCATTCGCGCCAGGGCAGCAGGTGTGCCCGGTAATCGGCAAAGGCATCCGACCCCACCACGCACAAATCGCCGGAACGCAGCTCGTTGACCATATGTGAGAGCACGCACAGTTCCAGGTAGCGCCGGTTGGTGGGGGCGCCCTGGTCGTGGGGGCGGCGCACCAGCTTTCGCCACCGTTCCGAGGCGAAGCTCACATCCACCTCCGCGGCGATCCATTCGCGATGCAGGGATTCATTGTCCAGCATCACCGCTAGGGCCGCCAGCAGCGTGCGCGACTGGCTGGTCGACTCCCACTCCAGCACCTGCGCCAGGCGCAGCATCACGGAGCGGTGCCCACGGAAATGCCGCCATAGCAGCGGCAGGTAGTTGTTGCCGCTGAAGGCCCGCACCTCGGCGCAGCTCTCGCGCAGCGGCTCCAGATCGCCGGACGGCGCGAGGAAGCAGCGCACCTGCCGGCCGATTAGCGCGTCGTCCTGGCCATCGGCGACAATATCGACCACGCCGTCGAGCAAGGTGACCAGCTTCTCCATCTGCGTGCGCTGACGAGACTGGATGCGCTCCATCTCATCGCGCGCCCGCTTGTGGATGGCGCCCATGCGACGGATGAACATCTCCGCGAGATCGTCGCGGGTGCGCACGCGCATATGGTTGAGCAAGGTGGCGATCAGCGTGTAGCGCTTCTCAGGCAGGATCTCCCGTAGATTGGCCGCATCCAGGCTCATGGCCTGGCTGGCCAGCGAGCGCAGCTTCGAGGCGGGCACGCCTGCGATTGCGCGAGAGAAATCGCCGAGACCATCGAGTAAGGTCAGGTGTTCTATGAGTAGGTTGAGATGCTTGCGTGATGGACGGCGCGCGTGGCGCTTGATGTTGTTGTAGGCGGTCAGGCGGTTGGTGAATTCCCGGGTGAGGAGCCCGTCCAGCCGCTGCCGCTCCTCATCGGACAAGCGCCTTGCGACGCGTCGAAACAGCGCGGTCTGCGTGCGGGTGTGAATCTGCTCGGCAATGTTGTCTAGGGTGGAGAACGCTGGCAGCTCGACCTGGTGCAGGATCAGCGCATCGATGGTGGCGTTGATGATGTCCACCTGCTGGTCCATCGTTTCCGCGGCTTCGCGCGCGGCGCGGATCGTGACCTCGTTGGCATCGGTGCCAATGTAGGACTGGACGCCGAGAAATTCGCGCACCACCGTGTAATGCCGGTACAGCGTGGGGGATAGCTTGCGGTCATAGCCAAACGCGGCATCTGGCGCCAGACCGGCGCTGCCCCGCACGTGGTCGATCACGACGACGGGAATGCTGTCCAGGTTGGGGAAGTAATGCAGTTGCTGGAAGACCTTCAGCAGCACCAGCAAGCCAAGTCGCGGACCCTGTCCACGGGTTGAGCGGGTGGCCCACTCCAGTTCCTCGGCATCCGGCGTGTAACACGCCTGTAGCTCCTTGGTGGAGAAAACCTTCGGGAAACGCGGGTAGGCGGTACGCTCGACGGTGGCCATACAGGATCTCGGCAATCTCTGAAGGGCCAGCCAGTCTAGCCGAGGACGATGGCAAACTTCCAGACCCGCGTTATAACTGACGGGAATGTTTTTGCTAGCCTATATAACCTATTGGCTTATGATAGCCGATTGCCCTTATCTTGGCGTGACCCCCTATTCAAACCATGAACCCATATCGTTACAGCGACAGTGAAATTGCCGCCCTCTATCGCGTCATCCGGGAGCGTCGCGACATGCGCCACTTTCGGCCGGACCCGCTCGATCCTGCATTGCTGGAACGCTTGTTGCACGCTGCGCATCTCGCCCCCAGCGTTGGCTTCATGCAACCCTGGCGCTTCATCCGCATCACTGACAGGAGCCTGAGAACGCAGGTCCACGCGCTGGTCGATGCCGAACGCCAGCGCACCGCGGTCGCCCTGGGCGAACGCCAGGACGAGTTCATGCGACTCAAGGTGGAGGGCATCCTGGACTGCGGGGAAGTCCTGGTGGCAGCGCTGATGGATGGACGTGAGCGGCATATCTTCGGTCGGCGCACCATGCCGGACATGGACCTCGCTTCAGTGGCCTGCGCCATCCAGAACCTCTGGCTTGCCGCGCGCGCGGAAGGAATCGGCGTGGGCTGGGTTTCCTTGTTCGACCCTGAACAGCTTGGCCGGCTGCTGCGGCTGCCGCCCGGTGCCCGGCCAGTGGCTGTGCTGTGCCTCGGCCAGGTCGACACCTTCTATGAGAAGCCGATGCTGGAACAGGAAGGCTGGGCCAGACGGCAATCCCTGGACGAGATGGTGTTCGAGAATGGCTGGACCAACCCCAGCCCCCTCAATCGCCCGGGCTGACTATTGATCCGGCAATTGTGTTCTTAGAAAATCACGATGGCCATAAGTTGACGCGCTCAGCGTTTCCGCACCCCAATCGAGGAGCCCTTCCGAGCCCTGACGCTCATCCTGATCGCCGCCCTCTACTCTTCCAGCCAGGCATGCTGTTTCCGGGCCGCATCCTCGCCGGTCTTGGCCGTATGGGCCGCTGCCTGTTCGAGCCAAGGAGCATGGACCTTGGGAACGACCAGCATCGTCAAACCCAGTCCGTCCATCACACTCAGGACGTGCTCGAGATTGGCGCCCTTGCCGCTTTCTAGCGTGGACAGCATGCCGATGGAGACCCCGCAATGCCTCGCCGCCTGGTCGATGGGCATCCCTTCCCTTGCCCGCGTTGCTCGAATACGATCGCCCGCTTGGTGAATGGCGCGAATCGTCGCGCGCGAAGGTGGCATCGGATCAGGGGGATGGTCGCGGCATGCAGGCCCGTCCCGTGAAGATGGGACGCCCGCGTGGAGGCTGCCCACCATGTTGTTTCATGATAGTGAAATTACATTCCGAAACAGGATTGGCTGCCTTCTATCCCGAGGGGGGGACGGGGAACAGCCTCATGCCAGCCAACGACTGATGGTTGCAAGCGAAGCTTGGCGATTAATTGCATTTTTAGCTTCGGCGGCGTTCTTTGACCCCGATTGGAATCCCGGGAATACGATTCTGATGCACCGCGAGCCACACGGAATCTGGCGGGTGGATTACCAGCTGCCTGCGGGTGAAACGCCCGAGGAGGCGCTCAGGCCCGAGTCGCTCAAGGCCCGCATCGATGCTCAACTGGCGATGATTGGGTACGCCGGCACCCCTTGGGAGATGGACTGGTGTTCTGTCTACTCGGCACGCACCCTGACGCTGCCTGATTATGTACACGGCCGTGTGATCTTCACCGGCGACGCGGCCCACCTGCTGCCAATCTTCGGCGTGCGCGGTGCAAATACAGCATTCCAGGATGCGCAATCCCTGGGTTGGCATCTCGCCTTCGTCATCAACGGGCTGGCCGGCCCCAAGCTGCTGGCCAACTACAGCAGCGAGCGCGTCGGCGCAGCCCGCGAGATCATCGAGGAGGCGGGCAAGAGCACACGCTTTATGACGCCGCCCAGCGAAGGCTTCCGCCTGCTGCGCGACGCGGTCCTGTCGCTGTCGCTCAGTGAGGCGTTTGTGCGACCGCTTTATCACTGGCGCACATCGCGGCCGCACGAGTATACAGATTCGGCGCTCAACAGTCGGGGGGACGACAACGCGCTATTCGTGAAGGGTCCTGCGCATGGTGCCCCGCCGCAAAACATTCGCCTGTCAGCTGACGATTTCCTGCTCGATCATCTGGGTGGCGGCTTCGATCTGTTGTATTTCACCGAGGCGCCAGCGCTGCCTGACCCGCTTCAAGACGTCGTCCGAGCGAACCGCTCCCGCGGCGTGCCACTGCGGGTCATCGCCGTCGGAGCGGCACAACCGGTGGCCGGCGCTGACCTGACTCTTGAAGACGTCAATGGCCACTTCCGCCAGCGCTATGGCGTGCTGGCCAGCGGCGCCGCCTACCTGCTGCGTCCCGACCAGCACATATGTGCCCGCTGGCTGACGCTGGATGCGACGCGCCTACAAGCGGCCCTGCACACGGCCTTGCCTCAGTAAAAATCCCTCAGGAGAGCCTCTATGACTGCCCACCACAAAAGCCTCACCATTGCCGGCCTGGAGTCGGTTTACGACGCCCTGGCGAGTGCCATCGATCAGGCGGGCGCGGACAAGATGGAGTTATTCCTAGTCAAGCTGGCGCTGCTCAACGCCAACGCGCTGGGAAATCCACAGCAGTTCCAGCAACACGTGCAGGTCGCGTTGAAGGGCCTGTGAAGCGCGCTACGTCTTCCTCCCAACGGCCGTCGTTTCATTGGTAATGCAAGCGAGGCTGGCTATTGGGCGCCGGCATCATTTCTTGCACAGCAAGAAATGCGCGGCTGCACGGAGTGCGTGGGAATCCTGCAGATGTTCGTCGAGTACTCCTCAACGAGGCGTGTCCAAAGTTGCCGCGCACATGGCGCGGGTCGACGTGCCGGTCGCTCATGTGCGAGCCGGCGGCATGGCGCAGCCAGTGCGCCGAGGCACTGGCCAGAATTGCCCGGGCTCTAACTCGGGCCCGCCCGCAGGCGGCCGCCATGGCGAACACTTCCTTCATGACGAGATGCGGCGCCCGCGTGACTGGCTCGCTGATAGCAAGGATACTCCTCTTAATATGTACTATTAAGCACCCCAACCGCTTTCCTGGCGTCAATGGTGCGCGCGTGATGAATTCACGCAGTCATTGGCATCACGGCCAACTGTCACGAAGCGAAAGTCGAGCCTTCCGCCGTGACGGGCAAAGGCTGCGGCGCCAAAGGCAGGGGCGGCTAGCATCACGGGCAAAAATCAGAGACGCGGGCTCCGCACCCGGCCGGCGAACAAAAGGTTTGCGTCAAGCGAAGCTCTTGCCCATAATATCAACCAACCAGTTGGTTGATATTATGGAGATGAGACAGTCATGACAAAGCCTTCTACGGGTTCCCTCAAAGGACTCCGCATCTTGGACCTGACGCACGCACTGGCCGGCCCTTTCTGCTCCCAGGTTCTGGCTGACCACGGGGCCGATGTCATCAAGGTCGAACCGATCGAAGGCGATTTTTTCCGCCGCATTGGACCGTTTCGCGACGACGACACCCAGCGCCATTTCGGGGGGCTGTTCCAGTCCTGCAATCGCAACAAGCGATCAATTGCTGTGAACCTGAAGGATCCCGATGGGCAAGCGCTGGTGCAGGAACTCGTCAAGGGCGTGGATGCCGTGGTGGAAAACTACCGCGCCGGCGTGCTGGACAAACTGAACCTCGGCTACGAGGCGCTGAAGACAATCAAGCCCAGCCTTGTCTACACTTCCGTGCGAGGTTTTGGCGACAAGGCCGGCGGAGAGAGTCCCTATATGATGTGGCCCGCCTTCGATATCGTCGCGCAGGCGATGGGCGGATGGATGGGCATCACTGGGGAGGATGCGAACCACCCTTACAAAGTCGGCGGCGGCGTCGGCGATACGGTGCCTGGCCTGTTTGCGGCGTTTGGTACCATGACTGCCCTGTGGCATGCGCGCTCGACCGGAGAAGGTCAGTATGTCGACATTGCCATGACGGACAGTATCCTCGCGATGTCGGAACTCGTGGTATCGCAATATAGCTACCGCGGCGTATCGCCCGTCCCGGTCGGCAATGGAATCCCCGGGCTGGCCCCGTTTGGCACCATCAAGGTCAAGGACGGCGTTATCGCCATTGCAGCGCCGCACGATGTGCAATGGGCAGAACTCTGCCGGCTCATCGGCATGCCCGAACTGATCACCGACGCCCGCTTCAATAGCGAGGGCGCCCGCTGGGAAAACAATGCCGCCCTACTGGAGGCGATAGAAACTTTCACTTGCACCAAAACCAAAGGTGAGCTGCGCGCGTTGTTCGGCGGACGCGTACCATTCAGCCCAATCTACACGGCGCAGGATATCTTCGAGGATCCGCATTTTTCGGCGCGCCAGATGCTGCCGGAAGTGGAGCAGCCGGGCAGTGCCCGCCCCGTTACCGTACCGGGCATTCCCGTCAAGCTTTCCGCGACGCCTGGCGCAGTACGTCACCGCGCCCCCATGTTGGGCGAGCACACGCGTGAAATCCTCGCTGAGCTCGACATGCAGGCACCGAAGATCGAGGCCCTGCTCGAAGCCGGGACGATCTTTGCTGCATAATCTCGCCATGCCATCCCTGACACACGAACTCCCTGAAGGTCGCGGCGAGCCGGATACCGAGGCGGTGCCCGCACAAGCCCCTGCGCCGCCCGCGGCAAAGACCAGCCGCAGAAGAAAGCAGACCGAGGTGCGCCACGAGGACAAGCGCACGGCGATTTTGCGCACGGCTGCACAGTTGTTTGCCACAAACGGCTACGAAGCCACATCGCTGGACATGATTGCCGACGTGCTGGGCATGCACAAAGCCACGTTGTATCACTACGTGGATAACAAGGAGAGCATTCTCTATCAGTGCCTGCTCAAGTCCTTTGCCGACCTGGATACGGTCATCGAGAAGATGGAGGACCGGACCATCCCGGCACTCGAGCGCCTGCGCATGTTTGCCCGCAGCCTTGCCCTCGCCCAGAACAATGACTATGGGCGTTGCCTTGTCCTGGTTGGATCGCGTCCGCTGGACATGATGCCAGGTGGCGAGATCCGCAAGTTCCAGCGGCGCCTCGACGCCACCGTGCGCCAGCTGGTGGTCGAAGGCATCGCGGACGGCACCATCAAGCCCTGTCATCCCGGATTGGTGTCGGCCATGCTGTTCGGGTCGCTGAACTGGGTTCCGCGCTGGTTCGATAACCGCGGCAAGCTGACCCTTGAACAAGTGGTCGACGCCTTCCTCGATATAGTCAACTCCGGCATCGCCAACATCCACCCGGCATAAAAGACGATTTGGCAATACCCGCCGCTCCCGCGAAGGCAGCAGACCCAATTATTTTAAGAAGCGCATGCCGCACGCGGGCGACGCCGGGTCCGCGTCGCCTTCGCCGGGACCGCGAACTAGCGACATGGCGTTGTCCAAACGGGCTCCAGGCAGGTTTTCCTGGTGTCGGGACGCAGCCCATGAGCGCGAGCGCGGGATGTGCTGGCCGAGCACAAAGGACCGGCCCCTGGCGCTACGGAACAACCGCCGGATCGCCGCATCGTCATGTGTGTCGGCCGTCTCGCCACAGCGATGCCAAAGCTCCTTGCTGATGCTTGCCCGCAGTTCCACGGCCGCCGCCAGCCTGATCATGGTCTGGAGCGGATCGCGACCGGCGATGGCCTCCCGCAAGAGGACCACCGCAGCCTCTCTGTCGCGGGCAGACACAATGGGCTCGCACGGCGCAGCGTCGACCATGGCCTCGCGAACCTGGCGCATCAGGCTCTTAGTCACGCGCAATAGCCAGGCATGGCATGGACTACGCGGCAGCGGCAACGCCTCGCGCCAGCAGGCTGGCGATCTCGCTATCCGCGTGACCACACTCCGCCAGCAGCGCTCGCGTTTCGGCGCCTGCGATCCCCACCGGCCGGCATGCCGGCGGCCCGGTGCGACTGAAGCGCGGCGCAGGGGCCGGCTGGGTAATGCCATTGACCGTGATGAAGGTCCCGCGCGCCTGGTTGTGCGGATGGCGGGGCGCGTCGTCGAGGTCCAGCACCGGTGCAAAGCAGACGTCGCTGCCTTCCAGCAACTCGCACCACTCGCTGCGGGTCCTTTCGCTGAATACTTCGGCGACCCGCTCCTTGAGCGCCGGCCAGGAGGTCTGGTCCCACTGGGCATCGAATGCAGAGGCGTCCAGCCCGCATTTCTCGCGCAGCAACGCATAGAACTGGGGCTCCATGGACCCAATGGAGACGTACCTGCCGTCGGCGCACGCGTAGACGTCGTAGAAATGCGCACCGCCATCGCCGTTATTCGTGCCGGCCTCGGCGTTCCATAATCCCGCTGAATGCCAGCCCTGGATCAGTGCTGTCAACAAGGCCGAGCCATCGGTAATCGCCGCATCCACGACCTGTCCTTTTCCGGTCGCTTGTGCGTGAGAAACGGCGGCCAGTACGCCAAACGCCAGCAACATACCGCCGCCGCCAAAGTCACCAATCAGTCCGGGCGTGGGTGTAGGCGATTGGCCGCGTCGCGCTGTGGAATGCAACGCTCCGGTAAGGGCAATGTAGTTGATGTCGTGACCGGCCGCTTGCGCCAGCGGTCCGGTCTGTCCCCAACCGGTAACCCGGCCATAGACCAGGCTCGGACGGCGTTGCAGGCACAAGTCTGGCCCCAGCCCCAAAGACTCCATGACTCCAGGCCGGAAACCCTCGATCAGGATGTCGGCACGCTCAATCAGGCGCAAAGCGATCTCGCGGGCCTCGGGTTGTTTAAGGTCCAGCGCGATCGACTCACGCCCGCGCGACAGCACATCGCTGCTACGCGCGGTCAACGCGGCCATACCGCCGGACTTGCCACCGTGCCGCGCAGGACGGTCAATGCGGATGACCCGGGCGCCTTGGTCCGCCAGCATCATGCCCGCAAAGGGTGCTGGCCCTAGGCCAGCGAATTCAACCACGGTGAGGTGGGACAAGGGGCCGGAGCGTCCCATCACAGGGCCACCGCCCGGCCTTCCTTGCCAGCCGTCTTGTTGCTCACCAAAAAAGCCTCGTTGAGGTCGATGCCGAAGCCCGGACCCTCATTGGGATAGCACAGGCCTGCCTCGAAACGTGGAATGTTCAGCGCGATATCGGTCCCGTGCGCGATGTTCTTGCTCTCCATCGTGCCGTGGATCATCAGTGGCCCGATCGATTCGTTAAGACCTTGCGTGGCCCATTCGTTGGCGGTCCAGAGATGGGCGGAGGGGCTGTGTTCCAGCCCCGAACCGATCATGCAACCGCAGTGAACCGGCAATCCGGCCAGGCGAGCCAGGGTCAGCCAGCGCTGCGACTTGACCAGGCCGCCAGCCTTCTGAAGCTTGATAAACAGGCCATCAGAGGCGCGGCGGTCGATGATTTCCTTCAGGTTATGCAATTCCTGAGCCGATTCATCGGCATAGATCGGCGTCCTGACCTGCGCGCGCAAGCGAGCCATGCCTTCAATATCCCAGTGCGGCAGCGGCTGCTCAATCAGGTCCAGGCCGGCAGAGTCGATCTTGCGAATGATGTGCAACGCCTTCTCGTAGCTCCAGAAGCCGTTGGCGTCGATGGTCAGGTAGGCATCGGGGCCCACCGTATCGCGCACGGCGTGCACCATGTCGATGTCGTCCTGCAACGTGCCATAGCCGATCTTCATCTTGAACAGGGCAAAGCCGATCTTCTTGGCCTCTGCGGCCTCCGCGGCCACGTCATCCGGCTTACCCGCCGACAGCACCCAGCCTTGTCGCGCCGCCTCGATGGTGCGCCCGCCCAACAGTTCGTACACCGGCACGCCGAGCAGCTTGCCCTTGAGGTCGTGCAAGGCGAAATCAACGGTGGCCTTGGCCTGGTTGTTGTCGCGCACCAGCAGGTCCATTCTGGCGACGATCTTCTCGATATTGCGCGGGTCTTCGCCGAGCAAAATGCGCGGCGCGATCACGTTGGCAATCATGCCGATGATCGATTCCTGCAGTTCGCCGCGGTACCACGATGAGGTATCGCCGGAGTCGGAGAATCCGATGGTGCCGTCATCGGTAGTGATCTTCAACACCACGCTGTCGATCGAGGTGATGCGGGTGTTCGGCATGATCACCGGCTTTTTCAGCGGTGTCGACACAGGCAGACATTCGACCTCGACGATTCTGGTCATGGCAGTACTCGATTGGAAGATGTTGTGGGTCTGAAAACGGTACGTGCGGATCGCTCACAGAGGATATGTCGGCGCGGTGTTGCGCACCGTGGTCCATTGCCACTGCGTGAATTCGTCCCAGTTGGCGGGGCCGCCATGCCTGGAACCGTTGCCAGAGGCGCCGCGGCCACCCATGGGCATGGTGCCGTCGTCGTTCACGGTCTGGTCATTGACATGCACCAAGCCAGCATTGAGCTGTTCCGCGATGGCCATGCCACGCCCGACGTCCCGCGTATAAATACCGGCGGAAAGCCCATATTCGCTGTCATTGGCGAGCGCAATCGCTTCCGCTTCGCTATCGAACTCGGTGATCGAAACCACCGGCCCGAAGATTTCCTCGCGAAACGCCGGCATGTCGGGCGTGACGCCAGCGAGCACGGTAGCCGGAAAGAACTGCCCGTCAGGGTTGCCACCCGCAAGCAGTCTTGCACCCATGCTGACGGACTCTTTCACAATCCGATCCACGCGTTGCACCTGCTGCAGCGTGATGATTGGGCCCAGTGCCACCGGTTGGGTGTGCGGGTCGCCCACCGGCAGCGTCCTGGCCTTGTCCGCCATGCGCTGCGTGTAGTCGGCGACCAGGCTTCTGTGTACGAGATGCCGACCGGCGCTCATGCAGATCTGGCCCTGATGCAGCCACGATGCCCACGCACCGCCACAGACCGCCAGGTCCAGATCGGCATCGGCCAGGATGATCAGTGCGTTCTTGCCGCCGAGTTCCAGTGCAACCTTCTTCAGGTGCTTTCCGGCGAGTTCGCCGACGCGGCGCCCCACCGCCGTCGATCCTGTAAACGAGATCATCGTCACGTCGGGGTCCGTCACCAGGGCCTCACCCGCCTCGGCATCGCCAGGCAGCATATGAAGTACGCCCTTGGGCAGGCCTGCGGCATCCAGCAATAGCGCCAATAGCACGCCACCACTGACCGGCGTTCTCGGATCGGGTTTAAGTACCACGGCGTTGCCCGTGGCCAGCGCCGGCAACGCGGATCGGCTCGTCAGCAGAAATGGAAAATTGAACGGCGAAATCACCCCGACCACCCCGTGGGGCACACGGCGCGCAATGCTGGTGCAGCCTTCCGCGCTGGGCAGAACCAGCCCTTTCGGTTGGGTCAGCATGGCGGCCGCCTCGTGCAAGTGGTGCAACACGGAATCGATCTCGAACATCGCCTTAGGCGGGATTCCACCGGTCTCGCGGATGATCCACGATGCGAAATCGCCGCGGTTGGCTTCCAGCAGCGCTGCTGCGTTGCGGAACACTTTGGCCCGCTCCCCATAGGGCATGCTCACCCAGCCCTTCTGGGCTTGCCTGGCCCGCACCGCACTGGCACGCACATCGCCAGCCGTCGCGCGAGCCACTCCACCGAGCGGTTGACCCGTTGCGGGCTCCTTGATGTCTATCTGTCCGCCGGATAAGTACTGCCATTCCCCTGCGAATGCCTTGCCCGACCAATCGACATCTGTCAATACACTATTCGTCATTTGGCTCTCCTATTGCAATTGCCTTTGCTGGTGTCGCTGTGGCTGTTTCGGCATGCCGCCAGGCTGCCGCCCGTGCGATGTCTCGCCTCGCCGCGTTCTCGAGTTAGGGCAAATGTATAGCCGATTCGGCGTTATGTCAACCAACCGGTTGGTTGACAAAAAGTTGACGACTGACGCAGAATTGGTCGCTACCAGCACGGCCACATCATGTGGGCGCCATTGCTGCGATCAATGACCCGGAGATGAATGTGACGCCAACGACCTACCGCTCGCCCTGGATGACCGACGAGCTCGACATGCTGCGCGACACCGCGCGCCGTTTTTTTGAAGAAGAGGTGGCCCCCAAGGCGGACAAATTCCGCGCCCAGCACCACATTGACCGCGATGTATGGGAAAAGGCCGGAGAATTGGGTCTGCTGTGCATGAGCATCCCCGAGGAATATGGTGGGTATGGTGCTACGTTCGCGCATGAGGTCGTGGTGATGGAGGAGCAAGCGCGCATCTGCGATACCACCTTCGGCTTCATCCCGGGCGCGTTGAATGGCCCCGCCTTCTTCCATGGCACGGCTACGCACGAGCAACTGCTCAAGTGGATGCCCGGCATTGCGTCGGGCAGGAAAATGCTGTGCGTCTGCATTACGGAGCCCGACGCCGGCACTGACGTCAAGGCGATGCGCACCACCGCTCGCCGAGAAGGCGACGAGTATGTGCTCAACGGCAACAAGATCTTTATCACGCTGGGGCAGCAGGCCGATCTGGCGCTCGTGGCCGCCCGGACAGGCGATCCCGGCTCAGGTGCGAAGGGCATCTCGCTGTTCATGGTCGAAACCGCCAACACCCCCGGCTTCAAGGTCAGCAAGGTTCTGCAGAAGATCGGTCAGAACGCCCTGAACACCGCAGAAATCTTCCTTGAGGACGCACGCGTGCCGGCCGAAAACCTGATTGGCGGCGTCGAAGGCAAAGGCTTCTTCCAACTCATGGACGTGTTCACGCGCGAGCGCCTGTCCATTGGCGTGGTGGGCATCACATGTGCCGAGCGCGCCATCGAACTGGCCGTCGACCATGCCAAGAACCGCAAAATGCTCGGTCAGACCTTGTGGGATTTCCAGAACACCAAGTTCACACTGGCCGAATGCGCCACCGAAGCCCGCATCGGCCGCGTCTTCATCGACAGCATCATCAAGGACCTGGTGGACGGCAAGCCCCTGCAAAGCAACGACGCCTTGATGGCGAAGTGGTGGGGCTCCGAAAAGCAGTGCCAGATCATCGACCGCTGCCTGCAGCTGTTCGGTGGCTACGGCTACATCTGTGAGTACCCGATCGCCCAGCTGTATATGGATGCCCGCGTGGCCAGAATCTATGGCGGCTCGAATGAGACGCTGAAGGATCTGATCGCGCGTACGATGTGAACGCGCTCCCTTGCACGATCGATAATGGTGGCCCCAACCGAGGACGTGCCGATCCTTCAACCGGCCTCGTCGGCGCGGACGTCAGGAAAGTCACCCGCGGCCGGTTGCTGCCGAGGGATATGACGGCAAGAGGCGACTTTGCGGCCTCCCTAGTTGGCTACTTGGGGAGGCCGACTGATTGTCCGCGACACCTGCCTTACCCCGCGGCAACGGGCCGAGTTCTGATAACGTGCCACCCCGATCTGGAAACCCATCCAATGAAAAGCCATAATATCAACCAACCGGATGGACGGCATGGCGATGACTGCTGTTACCGACGCTCGCCCGACACAGACCGACGTCGTTAACAAAATGGCGCAGGATGTGGACGTGCTCCACCGTGCCAATCCACTGAAGACATTCAGTACAGAGGGCCGCACTCGCATCGCGCTCGCGGATGCCAAGGTGTGGCTGCAAGCAAACGTCTCCTTCATTGCTGGAGACAATAAGGGCGACATCTTCTCTCAGGGCCGTGCGTGCACGATCCCTGAGGGAAGCGCTCCGACTTCCCTAATCGTTCTTGCTCAAATCTCACAGATTCGCCATCACGAACGCCGCCCATGCTCCATGGCGTCGCGGTCGGTGCCGGTCATGATGCAGCGACGTGCCTCCTCAATTGGAAACGCCGTTGTACTTGCCTTAAGTTGGATCTCAACTGCTCAATCGTTGCTCTTATCCCTTAGGTAGGGTTCATTGCAGTTTTTCAGTTTTTCTGTATGAGGCAAGGCCTTGGAAGTGTCCAAGCCTGCTCCAACGTAACTCGGCGACGCACGCGTCAGCATCTTTCCGGGATCTCGGAGCGCACCGGGTTGCGTAGCACGCCCAGAATCGACTCATCATGTGCCGGCCGTAGAAGAAAACCCTGGAAAGGGAAAGCATGACGGCCCGACATTTCCTGCTTCTCGATCTGCTGGCAACCCACAAGCCCTGCTCTTCGGGAACTGGCGCGGCTCGCCCACATGACCGCGCAAGCCATGGGAGGGTCGGCCTAGACACTGGAGCAGCGAGGCTTCCTGGAGCGCACCAGCAGCACGGAAGACGCCCGTACCTGCTGATCCAGCGCAGCCATCTGGGCCGGGAAACCTACATGCGCAGCAATCGCGACATACTTCAAGCCGAAGAGGATTTCTTTTCATGCCTGCAGCCTATCGAACTGGCACGTGTGCGGGGCAGTCTCGCGCTCGTGCGCGAAATGGAAATCGCCAGACGGCGAGGCAGCGAATGAGCGAAAGTCGGATAGACGACGCTCATTTCGCTCGCGCCCTGGATCGGGCGGCTTCACTTCGCCGACGATGCCCCATCCTCCGCAGACAGGCCCAAGCTCGCCAACACCTCCCCGGTGTGCTGACCCAGCGTGGGAGCGTGACTGCGTACCCGCAGCGGGGTCCGGCTGAAGCGCGCGGCCGGCCGGATCTGACGAATCCGCCCCTCGGTCGGATGCTCGATCTCCTCGAACAAGCGCACCGCCTGCAGGTGCGGATGCTGCGGCAGATCGTCCAGCCAGTAGATCGGCGCACAAGGCACGTCGATCCGTTCGCAGATTGCGATCCAGTCCGCAGTGGTTCTCGTGGGCGTGATCTCGCACAGCTCCGCATAGAGCGCCCGGATCAGCCCGTTCAGGGAATGACGGCTGTCGATATCGTATTTCTCGCACAGATCGTCGCGGCCAGCACATTCGAAGAAGGCGCGCCAGTGTCTCGGCGTGTAAGGCAGCAGCGCCGCCCAGCCATCCCGTGTAGGCGCCGGCCGGCGCCCGCCCTGCAACAGCCTTGCATACCCCGCGGGGGCCTCGTGCCCCGGAAACGTCATGCCGCCCATATGCTCGGTCAGCATAAAGGCGGTCATCGTCTCCAGCATCGGTACTTCGACGTACTGACCGATCCCCTGCCGCTCGCGACAGACCAGCGCCGCCAGCAAGGCATTCGCCAGCGCCAGGCCGGTGGTCTTGTCGGCAATCAGGCTCGCGGTATAGTCGGGGACCTCGCGGCCCATCATATTGACGCCGACCAGCCCACACGACGCCTGGATGATGTTGTTGCAGATCGTTATTTCCGCCAATATCGAAATCTCAACGCTTTTACCTACCCTTGCGCTGTCGCTTGCTGATCGCACGGAGCACCACAGCGAGGTTGCTGCAGATGCGTAGGGCGCATGGCGGGAGCGCATTCAGCCTATGGCCAGGGACCTGGCAGACAGCCGTGTTCGGATCCAGCCAATCCCGCTTCCAGCGAGGCGAGCAAACGTCGACGGGATTCAGAACCAGGCAGTCGAAGCAGTATGGGAGCTGATCTCGGTCTGTCACCCAGGCCATCGGTGTTTGAAGTGCTTCCAGCCTTGGGAGACCAACATGGGTCAGTAGCGCAAGGCGGCACAGTGCCTGCTCGTCCATCGGAGGGAATAGAAGCCAGC
The DNA here is from genome assembly GCF_058787575.1 of Cupriavidus sp. FW305-3-2-15-C-LB2. Taxonomy (NCBI): domain Bacteria; kingdom Pseudomonadati; phylum Pseudomonadota; class Betaproteobacteria; order Burkholderiales; family Burkholderiaceae; genus Cupriavidus; species Cupriavidus sp. FW305-3-2-15-C-LB2. The sequence continues at coordinate 505 of NZ_JBYSZW010000057.1, read as the reverse complement.
CTGTATTGATCGACGCGGGAAACGCCCCAAGGTCGCCAATCTGCCACAACTGGTCAACACTGATCTGATACCTTGCGGCCAGGCGACCTAGCCAACCGCCAAACGCTTCGTCATCGAATGGGCGCGGAGCAACAGGCCAAGGCCTGACACCCTCAGGAGAGCAAGGTTCGCACTGCATTCTCTATGTGACCAAGGTCGATGGCCTCCTGCCCATCCCGGATCGCGAGTTCTGCGGAAACTGTCAGGACGCGCGACGCTTCTCCAGTTAGCGTAGCTTTTCAATGCGAAACAATGCTCCTGTGGGGCGCTGCACACGCTCTGCGAAGCAACTGCGATTTTGGCCAGTTCGACGTAGTCTCACACACATTAGGCGATTTACTGAACGGCGACCTACGCTGGCGGAATTAGTGGATGCGGCGCCTCAAAATGCGTTGTCTGCAAGCAACGGTGGTCCACGTCACAGCAGATGAGAAATCCGTTACGGATCAATCAGTTAGTTTGATGT
>NZ_JBYSZW010000056.1:0-51099 GCF_058787575.1 Cupriavidus sp. FW305-3-2-15-C-LB2 | reverse complement strand
ATCATGCGGCGCCTGCTGCGGTCGCTGGCCAAGGGAGAGGAGATCACGCAGGACACCTCGACGCTGGAGAATCCGGCCATCCTGGAGCAGCTTGGCCAGGCACGCTGAAGATGCGGCGCGACTATGCCCGATTCAGACAAGGTCGGCAATTGTGCAGTGCCGCCGAGCGCTGGCCCAAGGTGACCGCAGCCCCTTGAGCTTTCCAGACTTGACGCGCGGGATCATTCCGCAATGGTCTCGATCGTCAGGGTGACCTCGCCGCCCATCGCGGCCAGCATGGCCGGACCGCCGCCCTTGTAGGCGACATGGGTCATGTTGAGCTTGGCCTGGGACTTGCGTGCGGCGTGCCGTGGTTGCCGGCAGCCAGGAACGAAGGGTCTTCGCGCAGGGCGCCAGGCATGCCTGCCGGCGCGGCGCACAGCAGCGCGTTCATCTGGGACAGCTCGCGCAGGGTGTCCAGGTGCAATGCGCTGGTTTCCACGCTCGCGGTGCGGCGCTGCGCGACGCGGGCAATGTGGCGGGCGGTGAAGCGCTCGGCGCGCGCCTGGAAGTCGCCGGCGCATTCGAGAAGCAATGCCGAAGCTGCGCGGTCGTTGGCAACAAAGAGCGACATCCTGGTACGCAGGTTGGCCACCAGCATGTCGCATAGTTCCAGCAGTTCGGCGCTGCCCTCGGCCGAGAAGCAGAAGTTGCGGGTGAGCTTGCGCTGGTCCAGGTCGACCAGGATCCGTTCGACGATATCGCCCGCGTACTCCAGGTTGATATTGACCAGCATGATCGCATCCCAGCGTTCCGCATCCTCACCGTCGAGGCTGCCGGCGTCGACGTCGGTCAGGTACATCTTGACGGACGAATAGAGGTCGTCGATGCGGTCGTCCAGCGCGCGGCAGCGGGCGTTAGCGGCGCGGTCGTTGCCCACGATCGAGAGCTTCATGCCATCGAGCATTTCCTCGATCACGTCGCCGATGCGCACGACCTCGCGCGTGGCATTGCCCAGCGCGACGGACGGGTGCCGCAGGTCGCCCTGGCTCAGGTAGCGCGCGCCGCCGGGCGCTGCGTCGTCGTGCGCCTCAGGCAGCCATCGGGTGCAGAGGGCCGCCACCGGGTTGACAAACCAGATCAGCGTTGCGGCCAGGGTCAGGTTGAAGGCCATGTGGAAGTCGATGGCCATGGTGCCGGCACTGCTGCCCAGGCGCGCCAGCAGCCAGGGGATGGCGTCCAGCAGCGGCAGGAATGCCAGTATCCCCGCGAACCGGAAGATCAGGTTCGCGAGCGATACCCGTCGCGCGGCAGGCGAACTGCCGGAATTGGCCAGGCAGGCAATCAGGCCACTGCCCAGATTGGCGCCAAGCACCAGCGGCAAGGCGGTGGCAGGTCCGATGACGCCGCCCATGGCCAGCGTTGCGGTGAGCAATACCGCGGCCAGGCTGGAGTAGGCCAGCAAGGTCACGAAGGCGCCGATCACCAGGGCCAGCAGTGCGTCGTTACCAAGCGAGGTGAAGATGGCGCGCACGATCTCGGCGTGCAGCAGCGGCGCGGCGTAGAGGCGGATCAGCTGCAAGGCCAGCGTGATCAACCCCAGTCCCACGATGACTTCGCCGGCCTGTCCGCGCAGGCTGGCCTTGCCGGACAGGCGCAGTGCGATGCCGATCACCAGCAGCAGTGGCGAGAGCCAGGAGATATCGACCGTCAGCAGACGCGCCATCAGGCTGGTGCCGACGTCGGCACCGAGCACGATCGGCAGTGCCGCCGGCAACGACACCAGGCCCCCTGCAACGAAGGCGCTGGTCATCAGCGCCGTGGCGCTGCTGCTCTGGATCAGCGCGGTCACGCCAAGCCCGGCCACGAAGCCACGCGCGGGACTGGCCGTGCCCGCGGCCAGCACCAGCCGCAAGCGCGGCCCCAACAGGTCCAGCATGCCGTGGCGCGTCACATGCGCGCCCCAGATCAGTAGTGCGACCCCGGACATCAGGGAAAGCAGGATTTGCATGGCGCCGCCCCCTGGTGGTGGCTGTCTTCGCGGCCACCTTTATCTGCTTGTTGAGGAAGCGTGCCGGCCAGGCCGGCACGCACCGGACTTAGTCCGCGTGGTTCAGCGCCAGCCGCAGGATGTCGAAGTTGCGCAGCCGCTGGCCTGCGGGCGCAGTGACCTTGCGGTTGAACAGCAGCGGCACCTTTTGCTCGGACAGGCCGCCATGCGAGCGCAGCGGGGCATCCAGGCCGCTCAGGTCATGGCGCGCCGGCGTGGTGCCGAGCACGGTCAGGCGTTCGCTGACCACCACCAGGTCGCCGATGCGGTCGGGCGGCAGTTCGAAGCGCTCGCTGGCGGCGCGCTTGTCCAGCACCAGTTCGATCCCGGGCAGTGCGGCGATGCCTTCATGCACGGCCTGTTGATCGGTGCCGGCAGGCAGGTACACGGTCGCGTAGGAGCCCAGTGCGCCATGGTGGGCGACGTAGGGATCGGTGATCGGCAGCAGCACGCGCGTGGCGTCCGTGCCGAAACGCTCGTCCAGCACCTGCTGCAGGAACAGGATGTTGGCCTTGCCCAGCGAATCGGTCTTGGCATTCATGCCGTGGTCGGCGGTGACGCCGATGACCGCACCGAGCGCGTCCAGGCGCTGCAGGTAGCTGTCGATCATGGCGTAGAAGGCATTGGCCTGCGGCGTTCCCGGGGCATGCTTGTGCTGGATGTAGTCCGTGGTGGACAGGTACATCAGGTCGGGGCGGACGGTTTCCAGCAAGGCCACGCCGGCGGCGAACACGAACTCGGACAGGTCGGCGCTGTAGACCGAGGGCAGCGGCATGCCGACCTTGCGCAGCACGTCGTCGATGCCGTTGTCTTCGATGGTGGCCTGGTCGGCCTTCTCCGCCGAGAAGCAGATGCCCTTGAGGCTGTGGCCCAGCAGCGCGCGCAGCTTGTCCTTGGCGGTGACCACCGCCACCGATGCGCCGGCCTGCGCTGCCGCAGCCAGCACGGTGGGCGCGCGCAGGTAGCGGGCGTCGTTCATCAGCACTTCGGCGCCGGCTTCGGTGTCGTAGAAGAAGTTGCCGCAGATGCCGTGCACCGACGGCGGCACGCCGGTCACGATCGACAGGTTGTTGGGGTTGGTGAACGACGGCACCACGCAATCGCCGGTCAGGACGGTGCCGCGTTTGGCCAGGCTGGCGAAGAACGGGGTGGCGCCCGCCTGCACGGCAAGGTTGATGTATTCCTGCTCGCAGCCATCGATGCAGACGATGACGGTGGGCCGGGCGGGAAGCTGGTAGTGGTGGCCGTTGACCTGGATCTGGGTGCTCATGGCGTCTCTTGCGGAAGGATTGTGAAGGGGATTTGCCTGAGACCCATGCTAAGTTAGGCGATAAACTCTCACAATCGAGTTTATTTTCCAGATTCTGTCAGGAAATCTCACAATGCCGCACAAGCTGCCCCCGCTCAACGCCCTGCGCATCTTCGAGGTTGCCGCCCGCGCCGGCAGCTATTCGGCGGCCGCGCGCGAGCTGCACCTGACCCATGGCGCGGTCAGCCGGCAGATCGAGATCCTGGAGCAATGGCTGGGGCAGCCGCTGTTTATCCGCCAGGGCCAGCGCATGGTGCCGACTGTCCACGCGCAGGCGTTCGCGCGCGAGATCAGCACGGCGTTCGACCAGATCAGCGCCGCTTCCGAGCGCTATGGCCGCATCGCCACGCGCAAGGTGGTGCGCGTCAATGCCCCGGCAACCTTTGCCATGCGCTGGCTGATTCCGCGGCTGGATGACTTCCGGCACCGGCAGCCCGAGGTCGACGTGCGTGTGTCGACCGCCTTCAGCAACGAGACAGGATTCAATGGCACCTTTGACGTGGCGATACGGCGCACCCTCGAACGTGGCGAACAGTTCGAGTCAGTGCCGATCTTTTCGGAGTACCAGACGGTGATCGCCAGTCCGGCGATGCTGGAGCAGGTGCCGTTGCAAGGTGTAGAGGACCTGGTGGAGGGCGTCTTCCTCTATACGGAGACCCGGCCGGGAAGCTGGGAATCGTGGCTGCAGCAGGCGGGACATGCCTCGCTGCTGCCGGTGCGAACGCTGCGCTTCGACCATTTCTTTGTCACGCTGCAGGCGGTGGTGGACAGCCTTGGCTTTGCCATCGGCACCTTTCCGACGCTGGAAACGGACCGCGCGGGCGGGCGCATTGCGACGCCGTTTGCCGCCATCCGCGCACCGGGCAATACCTATCATGCGCTGGTGCCGCGCGATGCCGACAAGCCGCTGCATCTGCGCGCGTTCCTGGAGTGGCTGCAGCAGCAGGGGCAGACGGCCGCAGCGACCTGAAGCGGCGCGAGCCGGGGAAGCGGGGCGAGTGTGGCGCGCGGCCCGCGCGATGCGGGCCTGCGCTGAGACGGGAGCTCAGGCCCCGTCGAGGAACGCGCTGCGCTGGCCCAGGCGCGAGCCGAGCGCATCGGGGGCCAGGCTCATGCTGGCGGGGTCCACGGCCGAGGCGGGGCTGCCTGCCATGGTCGGGTCGGCGGCTGCCGGCGCCATGCCCGGCTGGGCCGCCTGTATGGGAGCCTGGGCATAGCTGCCGCCCGCTGCGGGTGCCACCTGGGCCGACGGCGCTGCCGACGGCATGGCTTGCACGGGCTGGGCGGACTGCACCGGCTGACTGGATTGCATCGGCTGCATCGGCTGCGTCATTGGCATCGGCTGGCTCGGCTGCAGGGGCTGAGCCTGCTGCGCAAACAGCGGGTAGGACGCGATCATCGCGCCAGCCACGACCAGGGATTTCGCCAGATGTTGCTTCATTCGTGTACCTCCTAGAACGCCTACAGGCAAGGGAACAGTCACTGTAGCGCCGCAGCACCTGACATTCTGTTTGATTTTGCAACGGTCGTTAACCAGCCTTGCCATTGCGGCCAGGGCAGGTTAATTGCGCGCGCGGCCTGCAAATCTTGCGCGGCCGTCAACGCCGGGCCAATCGCTTGAGCGCCGCGGGGTCCAGCAGTTCGATCTGGCGGTACTCGCGGCGGATCAGGCCCGCATCTTCCCACGCCTGCAGGTACTTGGCCACGGTCTGGCGCGAGCGGTTGACCATGTCGCCAAGGTCCTCAGCGCTGATGCGCACGACATGGTCGGTGCGGTCGGCCAGTTCCAGCAGGCGCGCCGCCATGCGCGCGTCGATGGGCGCCTGCGCCGCGCTTTGCGCGTGGTCGAACGCTACGCGCAGGCGCGCGCAGATCTGCTGCACGATCAGCTGCATGCCTTCCGGATGCGCGGCCAGGATGCGGTGGAAGTCGCGCTGGCTCAGCACCATCAGTTCCGTATTGCCTACGGCGAAGGCGTCGTGCGTGCGCGGCTTGCCGTCCAGCAGCGAGATCTCGCCGAACCAGCGGCCACGCCCGATCACCGAGTACACCGACTCGCGCCCGCCCGTGCTGACCCGGCTCATGCGCACCCGGCCCGACAGCACCATGCAGAAGTAGGTGGGCGGATCGCCGCGCGCGAAGATCATCTCGCCGTCGCCAAAGCGCAGGCGGCGTGCGGCGTTCGCCACGGCATCGAGCACGCCCGGCGGCGCATTGCGCAGCCAGCCGCTGGCCAGCACGCTGCGCGGCAGCGTGCGCGCCGGCTCCACCGCTCTCGATCCACTCTTCACATCAGCCTTCACATCGCTCTCCTGCTGGAGCCGAGATTGTCCAATACTTAACAGACTTTGGCGCGGTGCGCCCGGACAATGCATCGATTCAATGACTCACATGCCCCCGGGAGGTACGCATATGGCGCAAATCCAGCTCGTCGATTCAATCAGGGACCGCGTCTCCGACGCCGAATGGCAGATGCGCGTGGACCTGGCGGCCGCGTACCGCCTGGTCGCCCACTTCGGCTGGGACGACCTGATCTTCACCCATATCTCGGCACGCGTGCCCGATGCGCCGGACCAGTTCCTGATCAACCCGTACGGGATGATGTTCGACGAGATCACGGCATCGAGCCTGGTCAAGGTCGACCACGAAGGGCAGCCCGTGCTGGAAACGCCGTATGACGTCAACCCGGCCGGCTTCATCATCCACAGCGCCGTGCACGAGGCGCGCCCCGAAGTCGGCTGCGTGATGCACACGCATACCTCGCACGGCGTCGCCGTCTCGGCGCAGCAGGCGGGCCTGCTGCCGATTTCGCAGCAGTCGATGTTCGCGCTGACCGGGCTGGCGTACCACGACTATGAAGGCGTGGCGCTGCGCGAGGACGAAAAGGCGCGGCTGGTGGCAGACCTGGGCCGCTGCAAGCAGATGATCCTGCGCAACCATGGCCTGCTGACGTGCGGGCGCACGGTATCCGATGCTTTCCTGACCATGTACACGCTCGAGTCCGCCTGCCGCATCCAGATCCTGGCGCAAAGCGGCGGCACGCCGCTGACCATGGTGCCCGAAGCCGCCAGCGCCAACATGGGCCAGCAGGCGCGCCAGGCCACCAAGGGCAAGGGCTCCAACCTGGCCTGGCCGGGCCTGCTGCGCCGCCTCGACCGCATCAACCCTGACTACCGCAACTGACCATGGCCATCCTCGTTCACCTGCCGTCGTTCATGGCGGTTCCCATCACTGCCGCGCTGCGCGAAGCCGCGCCGGACATCACCGTGTGGAACGGCCGCGAGGCCGCCGTCGCGGAACAGGTCGAAGCCATCATCGCCTGGGGCCTGAAGCCCGGCGTGCTGCCGGCCTACCCGAAGCTGCGGCTGGTCTGCGCTGCCACCGCGGGCGTCGACAAGCTGCTGGCGGCGCCGGACCTGCCGCCTGGCATGCCGGTCACGCGCATCGTCGATCCCGGCCAGCAGGCCGGCATCGCCCACTACGTGCTGGCGATGGCGCTGCGCCATACCCGCGCGCTCGGCCGGTACGCCGAACAGCAGCGCCGCGGCGAATGGAAGCGCCACCCGGGGCGCGATGTGTCGCGCTGCCGCGTGGGTGTGCTGGGGCTGGGCGAGATCGGCAGCGAGGTGGCGCGCATGTTTGCCGCCATCGGCTACCCGGTCAGCGGCTGGAGCCGCAGCGCCAAGCATCTGCCCGGCGTGACCGACTTCACCGGCGACGACGGGCTGGATGCCATGCTCGCGCACAGCGACATCCTGGTCTGCACGCTGCCGCTGACGCCGCGCACCGAGGGCATGCTGAACCGCCAGACGCTGTCGCGGCTGCCCAAGGGGGCGTTCCTGATCAACGTCGGGCGTGGCGAGCATGTGGTCGAGCCAGACCTGGTCGCACTGATCGACGAAGGCCACCTTGCCGGCGCGGCGCTTGATGTGTTCGCCAAGGAGCCGCCCTCGGCGGACGATCCGGTCTGGAACCATCCCCGCATCGAGGCCACGCCGCATATCGCGGCCGACCCCTCGTACGAACTGGTGGCGCGGCAATGCATCGAGAACCTGCGGCGCGCGCGCGACGGGCGTGAACTGTTGAACCAGGTGGACCGGCAAGCGGGCTACTGAGCGCCCGGCGTGCCGGTCCGTCCGGGTGGCTATGTCACGCTTACATCCGCGGTTCCCGCCGCCACCTCCAGCAGCCGCGTGCTCGCCGTGGCAGGTAGCGCCGGCGCCGTGCCGCCCTCGAGCGGCTTGAGCGTATGGAAGGTGCAGCTCAGCTTCTCGGGCGTCAGGGTGACCAGCGTGTAGCCCTCGGCGTTGGAGTCGGCATGGCGCAGCCACGCGTTGAAGGTGCGCAAGGTGGTGTCGAAGGTGTTCACCACCGTGCCGCCCACGTCGCTGTAGACCAGTTCACGCAGTGCGGCGAAGGCCTGGTCGTTGTCGACGATCGAGCGGAATGAACTGAGCAGGGAGTTGCTCGACAGTCCGGCCGTGACCAGGTCCACCATCACCGGCGCTGGCGTCGCCGCATCGTAGTCGTCCATCACCTGGCCGGCAAAGAATGCGTGGATATCGCCGCTCAGCGCCACCACATTGCGCACGCCGTTGTTCTTCAGGAACGCCATCAGGTTCTTGCGCTCGGCGTTGTAGCCATCCCACTGGTCGGCATTGAGGATAAAGCGGTCGAGCAGCGCGATGGCCGGCAACCGGCTTTCGATCAGCGGCTTGATGTTGGCATCGAACGTGGCGCTGTCGATGCCGACCTGCGCCAGTACATTGCGCAGCGCCGTGTAGGCCAGGTTGGCATAGGTGCCGGCGGTCTTGGCCGCGCGCAGGTCGTCGGCCAGCGCATTGGCAATGGCGCTCTCCAGCGAGGACAGGGAATTGTTGGCCAGCACCAGCGCCCTGGCGATCAGCCGTGCCACCGCCTGGATCACATCCACCTGCATGCGCAACAGCGACAACTGGTTGGCCCACAGCTTCCACGCGGTGGCGTCGGCGCCGACGCGGTCCTGCCACCACGCGCGCTGCGCATCGCCCAGCATCGACACCGGTGTCAGCGTGCCGCCGGCGGCGGCAATCTTCTGCGCTTCGGCCGCAGCCAGTGTCTCGGCCGGGACGAAGTACAGGGCGCCGACTGCGCGGCCGGTGGCTTGCTCGGAGATGATGTGGTCGGCGCGGTACAGGCGCTCGTCGGTCATCAGCAGGGTGGCGAGATTGCCGAAGGTGAACGAGCGATAGATCTGGATGTTCTGGAACGACGGGTTGTTGACGTCCAGGCTGACATCGGCCGGCATGAACTCGAACCACGCCTGGTTGGCAGCGCGCCGGCGCGCGGTGCGCGGCGTCAGGTCGTCGTCGGAGTCGTAGGTCTGCCGGTCCTGCCAGCAATTGTCCGAGAATTCATGGTCGTCCCAGATCGCAATCATCGGGAACGCGGCATGCAGGGCCTGCAGGCGCGCGTCGGTGCGATAGCTGCGGTACAGGTAGCGATAGTCGTCCAGCGTGGTGGCGTAGACGCTGCCGTCCGGCAGCGCGGTGCCATTGGGCAGTTGCAGCACGCCGTGGCGATCCTCCACATTGCCGGCGCGCGAGCCGCCCGGGACGGCCTCGTAGATGTAGTCGCCGACATGGACGATGAAGTCCAGGTCCTGCTGCGCCAGTTCTTCCATGCCGGCCCAGTGGTTGGCATTCCAGTCCTGGCAGCTGACAAAGGCGAAACGCAGCTGTGACAAGGGCGTGCCGGCCGCTGCCGCGGTGCGGGTGCGGCCGACGGTGCTGGGGCGGTTGCCCAGCAGGAAGCGGTAGTAGTAGCGGGTGCCGGGGCTCAGGCCCGTGACCTTGTTGCGGATGGTGTAGTCCCAGTCCGGCAGGGCCATCAGCGGTTGATTGACCAGCAGGCTCGGCGGCGGGAAGTCAGGCTGCGCCGACACCTGCAGCCGCACCACCACCGGCCGCTTGCCATTGCTGCCTTCCACCCGCGTCCATACCACCACGCTGTCGGGCTTGGGGTCGCCCGAGGCGACGCCATGGACGAAATTGAAATTTTCCGGATTGCCGGTGTCGGGTTCCGGGTCGTCGCCGCCGCCGCAGGCGCTCAGCCCGCCGGTGGCAACGGTGACGGTCAGGAAACTTCCCCACTTGAGAAACTGTCGGCGGTCCATGGCGCTCCTCCTGTGCTTGCGGTCTCGGTCCACGCAGCGCGCAGCCGCGGCCACGATGCCGCTTGCGGCACCAGGATTCGTGGGGGCGTGCTGGTTGCTGAATGCATACTAGTGGCTGGCCTGCACGCTCGCCGTCGGTGAGGTTCCGACATCGATATAGGAGGAAGTCGACTGGTTCGTGCCGGCGCTGGCGCACCGCGCACCACCATTGCTGGCGCGATCGGCAAGTCGGCATGCATTGCCTGCGACGCGGCCTAGACTGAAAGCAAAAGATTCGGACGCGAGGGCATCATGGCGTACGACAGCATCCTGGTCCATCTCGACGGCAACCGGCAGGCCATGCAGCGCTTGCAGGTTGCGGCACGCCTTGCCACCGCCAGCCAGTGTCCGCTGATCGGCCTGCTGGCCGGGCGCGTGCCAGACCCCAGCTGGTTCTACCGCATGAACAATGCCCAGCGCTGCCTGGCCGAAGACCAGGAGCGGCGCCGGCTGCAGCGCGAGAACATGCGTTGTGCCTTCGCGGCCGCCACGCGCGAGCTGGCGGTTGCCTGCGACTGGCGCACCGTCGAGCGCGATCCGGTGCCACTGGCGCTGCGCGAGGCGCGCGAGGCCGGCCTGATCGTCTCCGGCCAGTATGACGCCGACAACGCTGAAGGCCCGGTGGCGCGGCAGCTGTTGGAGGCGCTGCTGCTTGAGAGCGGCCGGCCGGCGCTGGTGGTGCCCTGTTCCGGCGCTTTCGCCACCGTGGGCACACGCGTGCTGGTGGCCTGGAACGGCAGCCGCGAGGCCGCGCGTGCCTTGCACGACGCGCTGCCGCTGTTGGCGGGGGCACGCGCGCGGGTGCTGGGCGCCCATGCCGCCAGGGAGTCGCGTGCCGATGCCACTCCGGTCAGCCACGCCGTGCACGTGCTGGAGCGACAGGGTGTGGCAGTTGAGGTGGAGCACGGCCCGGGCGGTGGCGACCTGGCCATCGGTGAGCTGATCCTGTCGCGAGCGTCGGACTTTGGTGCCGACCTGATCGTGATGGGCGCCTACGGCCACGGCCGGCTGCGCGAGCTGGTGCTGGGCGGCGTGACCAGGGTGGTGCTGGAGTCGATGACGGTGCCGGTGCTGTTCTCGCACTGAAGCGCAGCGCCAGGGTTCATGCGGCAAGCCCCTCCAGCCGCGGCGCCCCCCGGTGGTCTTCAGTCGACCGTGATGTGGTTGGCCTGGATCACCTTGCCCCACACGCCCACGTCGTCGCGCACGGTCTGCGCGAACTGCTCGGCACTCCTGGCGGGCGCCATGCCCATGTTCAGCTGCAGGAAGCGCTCGCGCATGGGCGCGTCAGCCAGCAGGCGGGTCACTTCCGCATTGAGCCGCTGCACGATGGCGGCACTGGTGCCGGCCGGCGCGAACAGGCCATACCAGCTGTCGGTATCGAACCGGTAGCCCTGTTCAGTCATGGTCGGCACGTCCGGCGTGGCCGGCGCGCGGCGCGTGCCGCTGATGGCCAGCGCGCGCAGCTTGCCGGCGCGGATCAGCGGCAGCGACGACGAGGTATCGACAAAGGCCACCTTGACCACGCCGCCCTGCATGTCGGTCAGGATCTGCGCCACGCCCTTGTACGGCACGTGGCGCAGCTTCATGCCGGTCTGCATCTTGAGGGCTTCCATGGTCAGGTGGCCGCCCGAGCCGATGCCCCATGAGCCGTAGTCGTATGCATCCGGGCGCTTGAGCACGTGGGCGACGAGCTCCTTGAGCGTGCGCGCCGGGAAGTCCGGCGTCACCACCAGGAAATTGCCGCCCGCGCCGACCTGCGCCACCGGCAACAGGTCGCGCAGGCCGTCATAGGGCAGCTTGGGCTGCAGGGTCTGGTTGATCACCACCGTGGCGGCATAGGTGAACAGAAGCGTGTAGCCGTCGGGGCTGGCCTTGGCCACGGTATCGTTGCCGATGATGCCGGTCGCGCCGGGCTTGTTGTCGACCACGATGGTCTGGCCCAGCGCCTTGCCGAGCGATGCGGCCAGCGCGCGCGCGAACAGATCGGTGCCGCCGCCGGGCGGGGCCGGCACCACCAGCCGGATGGGCTTGGCGGGCCAGGCATTGCTGGCGCATAGCGGGCCGGCCGCAGCACCAAGACCAAGTGCGGCAAGCGCGCGCAGCACGTCGCGCCGGCGCGCGGCGTTGCCAGGCAGTTCCGTCGGAGCCGGGTTCATTGCTCGGGGCATGGCGTCTCCCTAGTGCATGCCGAAGTTGTCCGCCGCGTCGCTTTCCAGCGCGTCGGCGGCCGCGCCGTACAGGCTGCGCGACACATAGCTGCGGATCTGCGTGGCGCGCTGGCGCAGCCAGGCGGCCTTGAGTTGGCGGGCCTCGCGCACGGTGGGCGTTTCATCGGGCGCCAGCGCCAGCACGTCGATCACGTGCAGCGCCAGCTGCGTGTCGCCGCGCGCGGCCAGGGCCTGCGCGTGGCGGATCAGTGCGCCATGGTCGGCCACGGCCGCGGCGATCTCGGCGGCCGCCTGTTGAGGCGCGGCTGGATGCAGCGTGGTGGCATTGCGGTCCCACCAGCCGTTCTCAGAGCGGTAGATGTCGCGCGCGATGTAGCTGGGATCGCCATAGGTGGGGCGCATCCAGGGCTGGTCGAACAGGTCCGCCGGCGGCTTGAGCGCGGCCAGCACCTGGCGTTCGTTGCAGCCGGCGTTCATCAGCCGCACCACCTCCGCGCGCAGCCAGCGCAGGGCCCTGGCGGTCTGGCACAGCACGCGCTGGCATTCTTCCTCGCCCTGCAGCGTGGCGCCGAACTCTTGCACCACGGTGCGCGGCTGCAGGCCGGCCAAGCGTTCCAGCGTATCGGCCCAGCGCACGGTGTCGCGCATGGTGCGGAAGGGGGTGCCGATGTTCGGGATCGAATCGATCACCGCGGGGCCGCCGTACAGCAGGCGCCGGCCCGGCAGCCAGACCGCCACGGCGTCGTCGGTCTCGGACGGTGCCCACAGGATTTCCGCGCGGCGCTCGCCCCGGCCCAGGGTCAGGCCATCGGCGAAGGTCTCGGTGGGTTCGATGTGGACCAGCTTTCCCGCCAGCGCGCCGGCCGGCTGGCGGAACTGGATCTCTGCCATGCGCTCCTGCATGCGCTGGGTCTCGCGGTAGCGCGCCTGCCGTGCCAGCACGTTGACGTGGGCCAGCACCCGTGGCGCGGGCTCGCCGCGCGCGGCGGCGTGGTCCAGCCATTGCTGCAGGCCGGCGTTGTAGCCCATATGGCCGTGGCTGTAGCAGACTGCCAGCACCGGCAGCCCGGTCTGCGTGCGCAGCGCCTCGATCATGCCGCGCGTGACGCGCCCGCCGGGGCCGCTGTCGACCACCAGCAGGCCGCCGCCCACGTCGGCGACAAAGCTCTGCCCTTGTCCGTGCAGCAGCCACACGCCGTCGCCGACGCTTTCGATGCCGGTGCCAGTGACCAGTGCGGCCGGCCGGTCCTCAATGTCCTGCATGCTTGCCTCCTCCGCGAACCAGGTCGCGTCCAGCGCAACTGTCACGCAAGAAGGGGCATCCCGGGGATTGGGGAAAATCCCGCCGGGATGCGGCGAACCGGCCGCAAACCAAGCGCCGGTGCGGCCCGGCGGAGGTTTTGGAATTTCATGTGTAAACCGCTGGTTAGCACCGCGCGGGTGCAGGGAGTTCCCCGCCGGCGCGCGCTGCGGTAGCGGCTGCCTTCAGTCAAGTCGGCGCAGCGGACTGTCAGGCAGGTTGGACAGATAGTGGACTTCACGCCGCAGCAAGGTGGCGAACTGCGCCGCCACCGGCGTCATCGGCGAATCGGCGCGGTAGATCAGGCTGACGGTGTGGCTGGGCAGCTTGTCCTCGATCGGCAACGGCACCAGGCCATTGGCGGCCAGCCGGCCTGCCACCATCTGGCGCGGCAGCATGCACAGCAGGTGGCGGTCCTGCATCAGGTGCTCGATCATGCCGATGGTGTCGCAGCGCACTGCCACGCGCGGCAATGGCAGATCGCGTTCACGGAAGGCATCGAGGATGGCGGCGCCCGGGCCGTGCATGCGCTGGCCGGTCAGGATCCAGTCCGAGCCGATCAGTTCGCGCAGGCTGCGGGCGTTGCGCAGCGGATGCTCGCGGTGCGCCATCACGACCGAGTCGTTGTTGTAGAGCGGCTCGCAGGTGAATTCGCGCTCGATGCCCTCATCCGGGACCGGGCTGACTGCCATGTCCATCACGCCCGAGCGCAGTTCGTCCAGGTGGGTCGGGTAGCCCCAGCTGTCGATGCACACCAGCACGTCGGGGTGCTGGACGCGAAAGCGCTTGACCACCGCGGGCAGCAGCACATGCGCCGGGCCGCGGGTGGTGCCGACGCGCACCACGCCGTTGCGCGCGCCCAGCATCTGCGCCATTTCCTCGCTGGCCTTGCGGGCCTCGGTGGCGATCAGCCGCGCGCGCCGCAGGAAGGCATCGCCGTAGCGCGACAGCACCACGCCGCGGGTGGTGCGGGTCAGCAGCGGCACATGCAGCTCCTCTTCCAGCTGGCGGATGCTCTTGGTCAGTGCCGGTGCCGACACGTCGCGCGCACGGGCCCCGGCGCGGATGCTGCCGTGCTCGGCCACGGCGATGAAGTCCTGGACTTGGCTCAGACGCATGGATTTGGCTCCACTCAAACGACGCACTGGGCGCACAGCATAGCGGCATTCCGGCGGGTTCGGGATAACCCCAGGGTGCTAACCATTGGTTTGCACCGAGGCGGTTTTAGCATCTGCCGTGATGCGCCGTGCCAACGCATGATCGCTCCACATCGTCGCAAACCGCCGGCCGCGCCGGCATCTTCGAGGAGTGGCATCGCATGACGAACCGGCAAGACCTGCCGCTGGCAGGCATACGCGTGGCGGAGTTCGGGCAGTTCATCGCGGCGCCGGGCGCGGCCATGATGCTGGCCGACCTGGGCGCCGACGTGGTCAAGGTGGAGGCCTTGCGCGGCGACAGCGCGCGGCGCTTTGACGGCACCAGCCCGCAGAGCCCGATGTACCTGGCCTACAACCGCGGCAAGCGCGGCATAGCGCTGGACCTGCGCACGCCCGGCGGGCTGGACGCCGCACGGCGGCTGGCGCTGGCCAGCGACGTGGTGCTGCACAACACCCGCGCCGGCGTGATGGAAGCGCTGGGGCTGGACGCCGCCACGCTGCGCGCGGCGCGTCCCGACCTGATCCATGCCTCCATCAGCGGCTTCGGCACGCGTGGGCCGTCGCGCACGCGCCCCGGGCTGGATATTGCCGCGCAGGCCGAGAGCGGCATGATGTCCGTCACCGGCGAGGCCGGCGGGCAGCCGCTGAAGGCCGGTTTTGCGCTGATCGACGCGGCCACCGCGCTGGCGACCGGCAACGCCATCCTGGCGGCGCTGTTCCGGCGCGAGCGCACCGGCGCCGGCGAGACCATCGAGACCTCGCTGCTGTCGGTCGGCGTGCAGATGCAGGCCCAGCTGTGGGCCGAGTACCAGTGCTCCGGCGCGCTGCCGGTGCGCAGCGGCAACAGCCAGCCCAAGGCCGCGCCGGCCGCGGATGTGATCGCGGTGGCGGACGGGCATATCGTGCTGTCGGCCTATCTCGACGAGCACTGGACGCGCCTGTGCGAGGCCATCGGCCAGCCGGCGCTGGCGCACGATCCGCGCTTTGCCTGCAACGCGCTGCGCGTGCAGAACCGCCCGGCGCTGCTGGCCATCCTGCACGACGCCATGCGCCACCTCAGCGGCGACGCCGCGCGCACGCTGCTGGAGCGCCACCAGGTGGTGGTGGGCGTGGTGCGCGACTACCACCAGGTCAACGCGAGCCCCGACGTGCGCGCCAGTGGCGTGCTGCAAGCCGTTGACGACGGCGAGGGCGGCCAGCTGGAGCTGCCGGGACTGCCCTTCACCATGGCCAGCATGCCGGCAGGCGCGATGCCCGCGGTGCCGCGCCTCGGCCAGCATACGACCGAGGTGCTGGCCGAGCTCGGCTTCAGCGCCGCGGAGATTCACACCATGGCCCGCGCCGGCGCGATCGGCGTGGAACAAGCCCGGCAGGAGCCCGCATGAACACCCCCCAATCCCCTGTACTGCTGCAGCGCCATGCCGGCTGGGCCGAGGTGGTGCTGAACCGCCCGGCCCGCCGCAATGCCGTCGACATGTCGCTGGCACGCGCGCTGGGCGACGCCATCGAGACCCTGGCCGCCGACGACAGCGTGCGCGCCGTGCTGCTGCGCGGCGCCGACGGCGCCTTCTGTTCCGGCCTGGACCTGCAGGCACTGCAGGCGGAGCGCGGCGGGCTGGCCGCGTTTGCGCCGCTCTGGGAGCGCGTCCACCTGGGCCTGCTGCAAAGCCGCAAGGCATGGATCGTGGCGCTGGAGCGCCATGCCATCAACGGCGGCGCGGCGCTGGCGCTGGCCGGCGACCTGCTGGTGTGCGGCGCCGGGGCCTTCCTGCAGATCGGCGAGATCCGCCTGGGCATGGCCGCGCCGCGCAATGCCGACTGGCTGGCGCTGCGCCATTCCGAGGCCGTGGCCGCGCGCCTGTGCCTGCTTGGCGACCGCGTGCCCGCGCCGGAGCTGCTGCGCCTGGGCATTGCCACCGAACTGGTCGAAGACGCCGAGGTGCTGGACCGCGCGCGCGGCCTGGCCGCCACCATCGGGGGTTTTCCGGCCGATGGCGTGGCTGCGATCAAGGGCGGCATGCGCGCCGCGACGAGGCGCATGGCATCTGCTGCGCGCGACAAGAATTCCTGAGGACCGATATCTCCATGACAGATTCCATCACCACCGACGACGACGCGTCGCTGCAGGACTTCCGCCGCGAGGTGCGCGAATTCGTCGCCCGGTCGCTGCCCCATGCCGTGCGCGAGAAAGTCCGCCTCGGACTGGAACTCAGCAAGCCAGAGCTGGTCGACTGGCAGCGCCGGCTGGCCGAACGCGGCTGGCTGGCGCCGCACTGGCCGGCTGAATGGCAGGGCTGCAACTGGAGCGCCGAGCGCCGCGCCGCATTCCAGGAAGAACTGGTGCTGGCGCACGCGCCCGAGAGCGGCGGCATCACCTTCGAGATGATCGGCCCGATCCTGATCCGCTACGGCACGCCGGCGCAGCAGCAGTACTTCCTGCCGCGCATCCTGAACCAGGAGCACTGGTGGTGCCAGGGCTATTCCGAACCGAACTCCGGCTCCGACCTGGCTTCGCTGAAGACGCGTGCGGTGCGCAAGACGCGGCCCGACGGCACCGAGGTCTACGTGGTCAGCGGCAGCAAGATCTGGACCTCCTACGCGCAGTACGCGGACTGGATCTTCTGCCTGGTGCGCACCGATACCGAGGCGCGCGCGCAGCGGGGCATCAGCTTCCTGCTGATCGACATGCGCAGCCCCGGCGTCAGCGTGCGGCCGCTGGTGGGCATCCATGGCTGGCACCTGTTCAACCAGGTGTTCTTCGACGAGGTGGAAGTGCCGGTGCAGAACCTCGTCGGCGAGGAGAACGCCGGCTGGACCATCGCCAAGTCCCTGCTCGAGCATGAGCGGCTGAACCTGGCGCGCGTGGCGGAGAACCGCCGCCGCCTGGCCAAGGTGCGCGCCATCGGCAACGAGCTGGAGGAGGGCGGCCAGCCGCTGTCGCAGCGCCCGTGGTTTGCACGCCGGATGCGCGCGCTGGAGGTGCGGCTCGAAGCGCTGGCTGCAACCGTGCTGCGCTTTCGCAAGCGGGCGCGCGCCGGCGAAACGCTGGGGCCGGAGACCGGCATGCTCAAGCTGCTGGGCAGCCGGCTGATCCAGGACATCGAGAACCTGGCGGTCGATGCGCTGGGGCCGGACACGCTGGCCTATGACCGCGCCGCGCACTTCGAGCCCGCCGTGCCGCAAGCGGGACAGTCGGCGTACGCCGCGGCGGCATCGGCGCGCCGCTTCGTCACCCGCGGCTACTCCATTGCCGGCGGCTCCAGCGAGATCCAGCACGAACTGCTGGCCAAGCAGGTGCTGGGCCTGTAGTGGCTCCAATCGTGCCCGCAACCCAGGACAAGGAACTGAACACATGAGCGATCCAACGGACGATCGCCGCATGCTGCAGGAAAGCGTGCGGCGCTATGTCGAACGCGGCTACGGCTTCGAGCAGCGCCGCGCGGCGCTGGCCGAGCCCGATGGCTTCTCGCGCAAGCACTGGCAGGCGTTTGCCGAAATGGGCTGGCTGGCCGTGGGGCTGCCCGAAGCCTGCGGCGGCCTGGGCGATGCCGCGGACCAGGCCCTGCTGGCCGAGGAACTGGGCCGCGCCCAGCCTGCCGAGCCCTGGCTGGCCAATGCCGCGCTGTGCGCGCCGCTGCTGGCCGCCTGCGGCGATCCCGCCCACGCCGCGATCGCGGCGGCGATGGCCGAGGGTGGCGCGATGCTGGCGCTGGCCGCATGGGAAACGCAGGGACGCTATGACGCCTTCGATATCAGCACCACCGCGCAACAGCATGAGCCGGGGCAATGGACGCTGGACGGCCGCAAGACCCTGGTGCTGGGCGGCGGCAGCGCCGCGGTGCTGCTGGTGCTGGCGCGTAGCGGCGGCCAGCGCCGCGACCGCGACGGCCTGACACTGTTCGCGGTGCCGGCCGACATGCGCGGCATCAGCGTCGATGCGCTGCCGACCTACGACGGCCGCCAGACCGCCAGCGTGACGCTGCGCCGCGCGACCGTGCCGGACAGCGCGCGCATCGGCCCGGTGGACGGCGCCTGGCCGCTGGTGGAAGCCGCCATCGACCAGGCCACGGTGATGGCCTGCGCCGAAGCCGTGGGCACCATGTCGCGCGCGTTCGACCTGACCCGCGACTACCTGGTGACGCGCGAGCAGTTCGGCCGCGCGCTGACGGCCAACCAGGTGATCCGGCACCGGCTGGTGGACCTCTATGTCAGCGTCGAGCAGGCACGCGCCATCACCGAGCTGGCGGCCAACGCCCTGCATGGCGATGCGGTGGCGCGCATGCGCGCGGTATCCCATGCCAAGGCCTTTGTCTCGGATGCCGGGCGCGCGCTCGGCGAAGACGTGGTGCAGCTGCACGGTGCGGTGGGCATGACCGACGAGATGGAAATCGGCCACTGCTACAAGCGCCTGGCAGCCCACGCCAACCTGTTCGGCGATGCCGACTGGCACTACGAACGGCTGGCGGCACTCGATCACGCGGCGCAGGCGCAAGCCTGAGCCGGTTCAGCCAGGGCGCCCGGGCCGCTGCCCGGTGCGCCCACCCATGACACGCCGGCAACGCACCGGCATGCGCGGCCAATGCGCCGCAACGGAGACAGCAATATGAGCAGCCAGCACACTGGCGCCCGCAGGGCTTGTGCCACGCGCACAGCAGCCCTGGCCGCGGCGCTGGCCCTGGCGGGCGCCGCCAGCGCGCACGCCGAGGCCCCGTACCCCAGCAAGCCCATCCGCATGGTGCTGCCCTCGGGCGCGGGCACCGTCACCGACCAGACGGCACGGCTGGTGGCCGAGCGCCTGACCGCCGCGCTCAGGCAGCCGGTGGTGGTCGACAACCGCCCCGGCGCCAACGGCATCATCGCCAACGAGACCGTGGCGCGCGCCGCGCCCGACGGCTACACGTTGCTGTTCACCTATGCCGCGACCATGACGGTGAACCCGTGGACCACGCCGTCGCTGCCCTATGACCCGATCAAGGACTTCACCCCCATCGCACGCCCCAGCCAGCCCGGCGGCAACCTGCTCGCGGTCAGCGCCAATGTGCCGGTGCACAGCCTGCAGGAGCTGATTGCCTACGCCAGGTCCAGCAAGACGGAACTGGCGTACTGCTCTTGGGGCGTGGGCTCGGGCGGCCACCTGGCCATGGAATACCTGAAGGCCAAGACCGGCATCCACCTGCGCCATATCCCCTACAAGACCGCCACCCAGTGCAGCAACGACCTGGCCGCGGGCCACGTCACCGTCGGCATCACCGACGCCATCTCGTCGGTCCCGCACCTGAAGTCCGGCCGCATACGGGGCATTGCGGTCTCCGGACCGGAGCGCCTGCTGACGGCTCCGGACGTGCCGACCATGTCGCAGCAGGGCGTGCCCTTCCAGCAAGCCAGCTGGGTCGCGATCTTCGGCCCCAGGGGCCTGCCCGCGCCGATCGTCAACCGGCTCAACGCCGAGGTGAATCGCATTCTGCAGACACCGGGCGACCGCGAGAAATTCACCGCCATGAACCTGCAGCCGGCCGCGCCGTCGAGCCCGGCCGACCTGGGCAAGCTGGTCAGCGCCGACCTGGCCGCGTGGGGCGAGGTGGTGAAGGTGGCGGGGCTGCAGGCGAAGTAAGGCTGGACCACAACAACAACGGGAGACAGGCAGCGTGAAGGTAAGACAGTGGATGGTGATGGGTGCGGCGCTGGCCGCGGGCAATGCCGTGGCGGGCACGATGCAGTTGTTCGGGGTGGTCGATGCATCGATCGAATACGCCAGGGGCTCGGAAAGCGTGGTGCGCATGCGCGAAGGCCAGCAGGCCGCGTCGCGCTGGGGCATCCGCGGCATCGAGGACCTGGGCGGCGGGCTCAAGGCCAACTTCCTGGTCGAGTCGGGCTTCAATATCGACAACGGCACCGAGTTCTTCGGCAACAACCGGCTGTTCGGGCGGCAGGCCTATCTGGGCCTGTCGGGCAACTGGGGCGAGTTCCGGCTGGGGCGGCAGTACACGCCGTCGTTCTATGCGCTGCTGCGGCTGGATCCGTTCCTGCTCAATGGCGCGGTGTCGCCGTTCAACCTGCTGAGCGCGACTGCATCGCAGGGCACCGGGCACGTGGCCTACGGCGCCCGCTTCGACAACGCCGTGCAGTATTTCTCGCCCAAGTGGGGCGGCTTTTCCTTCGGCGCAGCGGTGGCGCCGGGCGAGGTGCCGGGGTCGGCGCGCTCAGGGCTGAACTTCGGCATGAATGCGACCTACGAGGCCGGCAACGTCTACGCGTTCTACTCCTACCAGGGGATGTATTCGGGCGCCAACGTGCCGGTGGAACCGACGCTGACTTCCAACCATTTCGTCGGCGGCTCCTATCGCTTCAAGCCGGTGGAAATCGGCCTGCTGTACAGCGCCGCCAGCAGCGACCGGCCCGAGACCCGCTCGGCACGCCACTACGGCGTGACCTTCAGCTGGAACGTGACGCAGCGCGACACCTTCAAGGCCGCCGCACTCAAGCGCCAGATCCTGGGCGGCGGCCAGCGGCCGCTGGCGGTGACGCTGGGGTGGGACCATGACCTGAGCAAGCGCACCACCGCCTATGTGCGGGCGGTGCTGGTGCATAACAGCCCTGGCGGCAGCGTGAGCAACAACAGCATCGTGATCGATCCGGGTAGCGGGGATGATGCGAAGTCGGTGAGCGTGGGGTTGCGGCATCGGTTCTGAAACGGACTGCTGCCCGTTCATGCGGCGCTGAGGCCAAGCGGCTGAGGCTACGGAGACCCGGGGCGGGCTGCCACCTGTCCCGTGGCGCTCCCCGCAAAGTGGGGGAGGGCGCCAATCTCTAGAACGCATCCCGGGCTGTCGCTCGTGTCGGGTCATTTTCCTTTGTGCTTACTCTTCGCGCTTCACAAGGCGAACGAAATCGCACGGAACGACCCTATAGATCATGGCGATACGAGATTGATATAGGACATCCCTTAATTTCTATTGGAATTCTCATTCAATCGAAAACAATGGCGATATCTGAATAATCCACCTTCCTTCCTCAACGCATAACGGCTACCGTACGCGACGAACGCATCTTCTTGACGGTCATGCAAATGACGCGAGAAGCAAAGCACCGGAACACTGGTGCTTCTGCGGCAAGAGAAAGTTCAACGCTACGGAGTGCTGCACTTGGATAACCGACCGCCGTTCCTTTCCTCCCGCACCGTCACCGTGTCTGGTCCGGCGTTGCCGGAACTCTTCGGACAGTCCCCCTTTACCTTCGTACGCCTGGATGGCAAGGAAGGCGTCTGCGGCCTGTTCGAATACGACATCGAACTGAAGACGCCGGACAAGGCCTACAACTTCCACGGCCCGGAAGGCAACTTCGACTTGCGCGAGATGAACGGGCGCGAGCTGACCGTTCGCATCGAACTGGATGGCATGGGCACCGGGATGGCAGGCGGCGTGGGTGCCGGCACGCGTGAGATCAGCGGCATAGTGGACCGCGCCCGCTACCTGCGCGCCGAAGGGCGGCACTTTGTCTACGGACTGACCCTGCGTCCCTGGCTGTGGATCGCCTCCCAGAACCGGGACAGCCGCGTCTTCGAGAACCGCACCGACATCGAGATCATCGAAGAGGTCCTGTCTGCATACTCCTTTCCGGTTGAGCGCAGGCTCGACGTGGCGAAATACCCCAGGCGGGTCTACCGCACCCAGTGCGACGAGAGCGACTACACCTTCATCGCCCGCCTCATGCAGCACTGGGGCATATCGTGGTTCTTCGAACATTCTGACGGCAAGCACCGCCTGGTTCTGGTCGATCACGTCGGTGGCTATTTCAGCATGCCGAGCGAGGCGTACCAGGTGCTGGAAATCCATCCGCCTGGCGTCAGGGTCGACCAGGAACACCTCGATGCGTTCTCGGTTGTCGATGCCGTGGTCGCAGGCAAGTACACGACCAATGCCTACAGCTTCACCCAGCCGCGCGGCAACCTGAGCGCCAGCAGTTCGGACCCGCGGGACACGGGCCTGAACACTGGCGCGCTGCACCAGGAGGTGTACGACTTCCCCAGCGAGCATGCCCAGCCGGCCACGGACAACCGCCCGTGGGACGAAGGCGACATGATCGCCCGCATCCGCATGGAGGAAATCCGTTCGCGTGGCCTGCGCTGCTTTGGCACCGGCAACCTGCGCGCGGTGGTGCCAGGCTGCACCATGAATGTGAAGGGACACCCCCAGCAGGCGGCCAACCGCGAGTACGTGGTGCTTGGCGCCAACCTCAGGCTGGAAGACGTGGCCGAGGCCTCCGGCGAGGGCCAGCGCTGGCATTGCCGCGTCGAGTTCGAGTGCCACCCCACCCATGAGGTCTTCCGTCCGGCGCTGAGCATCCCGTGGCCGGTGGTCGCTGGGCCGCAAAGCGCGACCGTGGTCGGGCCGGAAGACAGCCATGTCGTGTGGCCGGATCAGTATGGGCGCGTCCGCGTCCAGTTTCCGTGGGACCGCTTCAACAAGATGTCCTGCTGGGTGCGCGTGGCCACGCCGTGGGCGGGCTCACAGTACGGCCAGATCAGCATCCCGCGTATCGGCAGCGAAGTTCTGGTGATGTTCCTGGACGGCGGCGATCCGGACAAGCCCATTGTGATGGGGGCGGTGCCGAACAGCCTCAACATGCCGCCATGGCAGCTGCCGGACCAGCTCGCTCTCACCGGCATTCGCAGCCGCGAGCACGATGGTGGTCGTAGTAACCACCTGGTGCTGGACGACACCAAGGGAAAAATCCAGGCGCAGCTCGCATCGGACCACCTGCAGTCGCAGATCAGCATGGGGTACATCACCGGCATTCCTGACGTGCAGGGACGCCGCGACAAGCGTGGTGAGGGGCTGGAGGCGCGCACCGATGGACATGCCGCGCTACGCGCGGCGTTGGGCATGCTGCTAACCACCTACCCGCGCGAACGGGCCGAGGGCAACGCCATGAACGTGGAGGATGTCATCCATGTGTTCATGGAAGCCCTGACCCTGGCGGATTCGCTCGCCCAGAGCGCGGTCAATGCCCAGGCCCAGACCGGGCAGCAGCAGGAGGTTGCCAAGACTTTGCGCAGCCAGGCCGATGCGGTCAAGGGCGGCGGCAAGCTGGGGGAATTCACCGAGCCGCACATCACCGTTGCCAGCCGGGCGGGCATCGCCACCACCGCGCCGGGATCCACGCACGTCTACAGCGGCGAACACATTGCGCTGACCAGCGGCCAGCACCTCTCATTCTCCTGCGGCGGTGGCATGTACGCCACGATCAGCGACCGTTTCTCGCTCTTCGTCCAGCGCGACGGGATCAAGCTGTATTCGGCCAAGGGCAAGGTGGAGGTGCAGGCCCAGTCGGATGACGTCGATGTGATCGCACAGAAGGTGCTGCGCCTGCTGTCCACAACTGACTGGGTGGAGATCAGCGGCAAGAAAGGCGTTCGGGTCAATGTCGAGGGCAACGAGTTGCGCATCACGCCGGAGGGCATCGAGAACATTTCGACGGGCAAGTGGATTGTGTTCTCGGCCAGCAAGTCGCTCACCGGGCCAAAGAATGCTCCCTATACGTTGCCCACCACCAAGATCTGCTCGCACCTGGCGGCGGGAGCGGCGGCATCCGGCGCCGGTGCCGTGCCTCTGCATTGAGGACGAACATGGCCGCACCCATCGGCAACCCATTGACCCAACTGCCCTGGCCGCAGGCCTGGGGCGACGGTTACCTGGTGCTCGATCCGCTAAATCACGATCCCACCCTCGCGGATCTGTCTGCCCTGACGCTACATCAGTGCTTGCCCGCCGGCATCGGCGACAACGCACACCTGATGCCCGCCGTGGTAGAGCTGGCCACCGTGTCGCCGGCAGACCGGCAGATGCTATTGAACGTGGCCCAGGATGAAGCCGCGCGTGGAGATCCGCCCCTCATCTGCGCGTGGCTGCAGAGCGTCGCCCCCTGTCCAGGAAGTCAGCAGCCATCTGGCGTCCTGCCTCACCGGTACCGACCATGCCGGCGGACACGCGCTGTGGCGCTTCTACGACCCTCGCGTATTTGCGCACATGACGTGGCTGCTGCGTCCCGTCCAACTCCATGCGCTCCTTGGCCCGAGCGAGTCGTGGGGCTTCGCCTGGGCGGGCGATTGGTACCAGTTCGCCAGACCGACGCTGGCGGAGGCACCGCCGACGTTGCCGCGACCCTGGTGGCCAGACGCCAGGCAGTGGCCCACCGTCGAGCAAACCGCCGATATTGCGCAGGTCCTGACACGCATTGCCGGGCGCAACAAGCCGTCCCTGGCACAGGCCCGCACAGTGGACCGCGCCTTGCGGCACGCCGATGAAGTGCTGCATCTGACCCTGCCGGCGGATCGCCGTCACTACGCCACACACGTCGCGGCGTTTGGGCAGCCGTTCGAAGACCAACCGAAACTGCAGGCCGCATGGCCCGCCGTGGCCGCAGGCGAAATGACGCTGCGCCAGGCACTGGGATCGCTGTCCAGCGACGACTGGGAACTCATGAAAATCATGGCGCAGCACGCCAGGCAAATCTCATCGGAACGCCACCATGGTCATGTATAACGTTGACAGCACGCTGGAATGTTCATCCAAACCGGTGAAGGCGTGCAATTTTTGCCATCATGCGCCCGGCTTGGCCGTGCTGCCGGTCCGGTACGCCGTCGTCGGACCCGAGGACAAGAACGGGGCGCCGCCGCTCTCAGGGAATTTCAGGATCGAGAACGCCCCTGCCCAGCTCGGCAGCGGGGTGCAGTACATCCTTCGCACGATGCGCCCCGGCTTCCTGTACGTCTTCCATGAAGCCATGCAAATGTGGGATGCCTATGTGGTCATGAAGGGCGGTCACATGTGGAAGGTCATACCGGAGAATCCTGGCCCAGCCAAAGTCCCGGAGGCGTTCAGTTGCTGTGTTAGTTCGCACCACAGCCTTGAATCCCTGTATTTCACCATTCCCGATCCCGCGCACGCGACGCGTGTCTGGTACGCCTATTCGCATGTGGCCTGGACCAAGGCCCAACTGAACGACAACAAGCACAAAGTCGATGTGCGCAGGGCTCATATGCAATGCCTCGACGTGGCCGCCTGGATGGGCAACCAGAACCAGCCACACGCCGGCCGCGCGACGGAAATCAACAAGCGCGTGGCATCGTTCGCCATGACGCCCGAAGCGCAGCAACAAGCATTCCGGTATCTGAGCGCCACACCACCCGGAACCATTAACCTGGGCGAGATTGCTCCGATTGGCCCCATAAGCGGTTCGATGCTTGCGGATCGGATGGAGATCGTGTCCCCCGGCAAGGCGATGATGCTGGCGTTCAATGATCCGCTCGCAATCACTGAAGACCTGGGCATCCTGACCAATCCCAAGCTGCACGCTAAGGCAAACAACGGCGTCATCTGGGACAAGGCAACAGATCTGTTCCTGGATACGCTCGAAAAGAACATCCGGGCCAACGCCGAGGCGCAGCACACGAAAGAGGCGGAGGCCGCGGCGGCCGAGGCTGAGCGCATGAAGACCACGCCGGATGGATTTCCGGCTTACGAACTCATGTCGGTTCTGTTTAATGGAAAAGCGACGGCCGAGCGATGGAAGCGCGAAGATGCGGAGCGTGAAGCCACGCGACTTGCCCGCAAGAAAGCCGCCAGTGACGCCGCCTGGAAACCCTACGAAGACGAACTCACGCCAGGCAAGCGCCACCAGGACCTGAGTCCCAGACTGAAGGCCCTCAACGAGGACGTGCTGGCACCCATTGCGACCTCGCTCGCACAGTGGCTCATGAGTCCTCAGCTTGCTTCCTACATGCAATACCGGCATGACAAGATGGACCTGCCGCACGGCTATGTCTACAACGAATCCCTGACGCGCTGCCTGGAGAACGCGCTCGACACCGTGGAATGCCGTCGGGTCATCCAGCGTTGGTTCAACGAGGCGAATCCGGAGAACCACAGCAATCTGCTTGCGCGCGCCCTGTTGCTGGACCACAAGCCCATCATCGACACGGTGCCGGACCCGACCGATCAGGGCTATGCCGCCATCTTCGGCATCCTGAAGAGCGGTCTCGACAAGATGGACTCCATGGCAAAGGGCCTCACTCTTCCCGAAGCCCTAGCGAAGATGGGCCTGGTACCGCGCCTGACCTGGATACTGGCCGACCAGATCATCCCGACCCTTGCAAACAGCGTCAGCTCGGCATCGGCCAGGCTCGCCTTGTACGGGATGAGCCTGCTAGGCGGCGTGCGCCTGATCGCCCCCACGGCCAGCGTCATGCAAATCCGCGCGGTCGTGCTGAACGATCTCTCCACAGTGAATCCGGAGTTGTACAAGCAACTGGACCGCACCCGACGGCGCGAGGACGCCGTGGCACTTGGACGCGCGGCCAAGCGCATGGCTCAAACCGCCAGATTGGTGTGGTTCAAGGCAGAGGACCTGGAGCGCATTCCGGAACTGAGCGCCCTCAAGCTGCGTACCGCCAATGACGTGCCTGGGGTGCGGCAAGTCAAGGCGGTCCTGGGTTCACGCTTCGTGAATGTCGGGGCGGTCGCCTGCATCCTGCAGGGACTGGCACTCTATCACGCCACGCAATCGTTCCGCGCAGCGGGCGAGTTCGATGAACCCGAAAGAGGAATCAAGCTGGTCGGCGGCCTGGTGTCCATGGCCGGGACCCTTGCCGAGCAGACTGGCGTCGTGCTGGAGAAGGCGCCGACGCACATAATTGTCCGGCGCATCATGCGCTCGCCGCCGAAGGCGGAATGGCTGGAAATGGGCAAGAAGCTGGCTGTCAGAGGGCGTTGGATTGGTTTTGCCGGGGCTGCAGTTGGGGTGGGATGGGATGCGTACCATGCCTACGATGAAGGCATGAGGGGAAACCGGACAGTCTCAATACTATATTTTGGCTCTGCGATGTCCGGAGGCGCAGCAGCCGTCCTCCCGCTGGCGACTGAAGAATTCCTGGCCTTCCTCGTTGGCGTGCCTAGCTGGCCGTTCCTAGTCGTGTTGCTCGCGGTGAACATCGGCATCCTGATACTAGACGACCCGGCGACGCTCAAGTGGGCCAAGCGTTGCCGTTTCAGCAAGGGACCCGCCAGCGAACGCTACACCAGCCTGGAGACCGAGTCGTTCGAGTTCGTGCAACTGGGCCTCAAGGACGTCAAATAGGACTCTTCGATGAAATTCCCGACCAAGGATGAACGCACGCCTTTCTACTTCCGCCAACAGGGCAAACCGCTGGGCAAGTGGGAGCAAGAACACCGGCTCCATGTCGGCCAGCCTGCCAGCGAGCATGTGCTGGAGAGCGGCAATGTCTACCGCATTGATTCGACCTGCCTGGAGATCACCGATGAGTCGCAGGCTCGGATGCAGAACGTTGGTCTGCTTTGGATTATCTGTTCAGCATTTGCGTCGTTTTCTCTCTTTTACGGATTATTGCTTGCAACTAGCCCATTCAGAGACTCTGAGGAAATGATGGCGAAGAACGGGTATTGGTTCGGTACGATCGTCGGCATATTACTTGGCTTTAGTTCTGCAGGCTTCTTCGGTCTGCTTGCCTTCGATCCGATGCGTCGCAACATGTTCACGCTGAAGCGCCGCCCCATCCGCCTGAACCGGAAGACCCGTCGTATCTATGCCATTCGCACCAAGGACCCGGGCGGCATCTGGGAAGTGCCATGGAACCATGACGAATTCTTCTGTGTGGGCCATCGGCGCATGGGCGGATTTTCACGCGCCTATGACATGTACGACATCCGCCATTACCAGCTCGACGCGAGTGGCAACGTCGTCCGCGCATTCGTGCTCGGCCAGTTCGTCTTCACCCTGGAAGAAGCCTACGCGCAGTGGGAATACTACCGCCGCTACATGCAGGACGGGCCGGCTGGGCTGCCCGAGCCATATCGCTTCTGGGCGCCGCGGGAAACGTTCTGGGAAGGCTACAAGATCTGCAGAGGGGGTAAATTCTCCGGAGCGTTCTTCACCTTGACCGACGTCATCTTTGCACCGTTCGCACTGCTGGATGCGATCGCCCGCTGGCTCGTGCTCGTCACGTGCAGTGATCCCGTGTGGCCGCCGGAGATCGAGGCGGCGTGCAAGCCCATGCCCAATGACCCGTACGCGCGCCCGTACGCCGACGACTACATCGGCGTGCCGAGCGGCCCGGATGCCAGGCCCTCCCGCGAGGATCTGGCGCGAATGCTCGACCAGCAGCAGGAGCGACGCAAGCGTGGCGCGCTGACCCGCGCGGAAGCGGAAGCCCTGCTTCGAAGCACTACGGAACAGACCACATGACCGCCACTTCGCCGCTACCAGCGCCTCACGTTATCTTGATAGTGCAACCTTCCAAGGTACCGGGCAAGCGCGGAATGGAAGGCTTCTGGGGCATGCGCTACGGGAACAAGACGGTCCTGACTGCCTACCTGTCGCCGATCGACCTGCTGTTGGACTCAATGCGGGGCAGCGCCCCCAATCAAGCCTTCAAGTTTCCATCCCTTGACCGGCTGCCCGCAGCCCGCGTGAAGCAAACCTTCCCGACCGGCGTGGAGTTGGACATTGCCTGCGGCTTTCTCGCCCGCGACGGACAGCTCCTGCTCAGCCCAAGCGGCAAGTGGCGGCGCAACGTCTTGGTGCATGACGTGCGCGCGCCATTGCGGATGGGAATTCTTGTGCCTGAATACACCACCGATGGCCGACGCGCGATCAGCCGTCTCTTTGAGGGCGCAGGTCTCTTTGCCTGGCAGGACACACTGCAGTCGCTAGCCAGGATCTGGAAGGGCGACCGCATGAAGCACGCAATAGACAGCGCGCTGGCAACCGCAAGTACGGTAGTGCATTCGGCTGGCCAGGTCGTGAACCAGATCGCCGTATTCGATCCGGAGGCGGAACAATGGCATTTTGTCCCTTGCCAGACGATGGACGATGTGCCGGAGAACAATCACCCACATGGAGGCGGCGACAGCGCCACGGTAGGCTGACGTTGATTCGGAGCGTCTCGGCCAGACGACACGTTGTTCAATTCAGCCTTTCCTTGAGGCCATGTAATTTGAGACCCTCACCTCACCATGCAGACCGGCGAAATATCAAGGAAGTCGCGCCGGCACGGTATCCCGTGCCGGCGCCATTCACTTGCCGCAGCCTTACTTCAACTGCTGCGCAAACTCATCCAGCTGCGTAATGCAGATGCCCCAGCCTTCATAGAACCCCAGCTCCTCATGCTGCTTGCGCGTGGCCTCGTCCGGATGCATCACGCGCGCAATGTAGCGGGTGCCGTCACCCTCGTCGGCCATGGTGATGACCGCGGTCATCGACAGCCACGGCTTGTTGGGCCGGTACCCGGCCACCAGGGCCGAGGTGGAGACGATCTTCTCCATCGGCACGATCTCGAGGAAGCATCCCGGGTTGTCGCTGACGCCGCCGTCCGGGCCTTTCATGAGGGTATGGAAGGCGCCGCCGGGGCGCATGTCGAAGGCCAGGACCTCGGTGGTCCAGGGTTTGGGGCACCACCATTCCTTGAGCAGCTTGGGATCGCTCCATGCACGCCAGACCTTGGCACGCGGGGCCTTGAGCAGGCGCGAGATGACCAGGTCCTGGCTTTCAGGGCTGGCGGCGTTTTCATTCGGCATCTGACTGTTCCTCCTGATGAAGGGCTTCGACAAGAGCGGCCAGGCGGTCGGTACGGGCCTCCCACATGGCGCGCTGGTCGGCCAGCCATTGCTGCGCGTCTGACAGCGGTTGCGGTACCAGTTCGCAAGTGCGCACGCGCCCCGTCTTGCGCGAGCGGATCAGGCCGCTGCGCTCCAGCACCTGCAGGTGCTTCATGAACGAGGGCAGTGCCATCGTGAACGGTGCCGCCAGCGCCGAGACCGTTTCCGGCCCGCGGCCGAGCACGCTGACGATGGCGCGGCGGGTCGGGTCCGCCAGCGCGTAGAACACGTCGGAAAGCGGGGAAATATCGACAGCCTGGGACACGTCAGCAAACTCGGCACAATGGTTAGCCATGGGGCTAAGTATAGGGAGGCAAGCGGAAACTGCAAGCGCGAAATGCAAGACGCCCCGGCATCAGCCGGGGCGTCTTGTGATCGGGGAAGCGGGGCGCAGGCTATTGCTGCCGCACGTACGCCGCCAGCGCCTTGACCTCATCCGCCTTCAAGCCGGCAAACGGCGGCATCGGCACCGATCCCCATTTGCCGCTGCTGCCGCCGCGGATGCTGGCTTCCAGCTTGGCCTGTGCCTGCGCATCGCCCTTGTAGCGGGTGGCGACTTCGTGATAAGCCGGGCCGACCACCTTCTGCGTCACGCTGTGGCAGCTCAGGCAGGCGTTCCTGGCCAGCAGGCCCTGCACGTCCACCGCGGCGGCGGCAGGCGCCGAGGCGGCCGCGGGTGTGGCCGGCGCGGGCTTGCCCGCCTTCTGCGCGATCGCCACGATCTCCGGGTCCTTGATCCTGGCGGAGCCGTAGGCCACCGCGAGGTAGGCGCCGAGCTGCTCGACCTCGCCATCGTCGATCGGCGCACCATAGGCCTGCTGCATTTTCTTCATCTCGGCGGTCCACTGCGTCAGGCTCAGGCCGGGCGGCTGGTAGGAGACGTAGTCGGCCGAATGGCAGATCGCGCATTTCTGCATGGCGATGCCGTAGCCGGGCAGCTTGGCCGGTTTGAGCTTGACGTTCTCCGCCGGCAGCTTGATGTCCTGGGGGGCCGCGGACGCGCTGCCCGCGCCCAGCAGGGCGAGCGCGAGCAGCACTGGGGTGATGGATCGATGCATGGTGCGCTCCTCAGGCGATGGTGACCGGCGTGGATTCAATGACGTTGCGGCGATAGCCGGCCGGGTTCCAGTTGGCCTTGGCGGGCTGCACCTCGCCCTGGACGCTGGTGGCGCGCACCATCAGCACCGCCGGGCCCTTGCGCGCGAACTTCACCGGCAGTTGCCAGGCGCGGAACGAGAAGCGCCCCAGGTCCTGGCCCAGCGTCGCGGCCTGCCAGCTCTGCCCGCCGTCCACCGAGACCTCGACGCCGCGGATGCCGGAGCCGCCATCGAAGGCAATGCCTTTCAGCTCCACCGTGCGCCCGGCGGGCAGCACGCCGCCGGCGCCCACGCTGGTGATGAAGCTGCGTACCGCCAGCGTCGAGATCGGTCGCGTCTTGCTGGCGGGGGTGCCCGGCGCCACGCATTGGCAGTCGTTATCCGGTACGCGATAGCCCTTGGTCATGAAGAACGCATCATGGCCTTCGAACGGGTGGTCCAGCACCTCGATCTCGGACAGGTGTTTGATCCAGTAGGTGCCGAAGTAGCCCGGCACCACCAGCTTGACGGGGTAGCCGTTGAGCAGCGGCAGGTCTTCGCCGTTCATGCCCCAGGCCAGCATCGGCTCGCCGTTCATGGCATGGGCGATATCGAGCGACTTGCGGAAGTCCGGCGTGCTCGGCAACACCGGCGTATCCATCCCGTTGAACGTGACCACCTTGGCGCCGGCCTTGACGCCTGCGTGCTCCAGCACCTTGCGCAGCGGCACGCCGGTCCAGCGCGCATTGCCCATTGCGCCGTTGGCAAGTTGGGCACCGAACACGCGCGGCTCGGAGAAGCCGCGGCTGTTGCCTGAACACTGGTTCACGGCGACGATGTCCACCGGATCGGCCAGCCGCTTCAGTTCATCGAGCGACAGCTTCAGCGGCTTGTTGACGTGGCCGCCGACCGTCAGGCGGAAGGTGGCAAGGTCTACAGACAGCGGAATGTTGGCCAGGTGGTAGCGCACGAAGAAGGCGTCGTTGGCGGTGATCGGCCCCTCGTTGAACGCAGAGAAGGGCGTCTCAAGGTGTGGCGGCCGGGTGCTGACGCGCACCAGCGGGCGCTTGCCCGGATAGCGCACCAGCGGGCGGGGGCCGTCGGCCAGCGTGACGCCGTCGCTGATGCGCGCGGCCAGTGCGCCGAGCGGGGTGGCGCCGAGGGCGAGCAGGCCCGCGCCCTGGACGATGCGGCGCCGGGCCGGCAGCGGCTGGGCGGGGTCGGCAGATTCCGCCGGACTGTTCTTGTCTCGCATGGGGCGTCTCCTTCAGGGGCTTGTTGTGTCTCGCAAGGCGCTATGGCGGGTACTTTGAGGCCGCGGCATCAACTTGTGAAACGTGTTTTGCTGCTAGCACTTATCGATTGAATCGATATGGGGGAAGACCACGGGCGTTCCGCCGAGAAACCGCTTGCATCGCGAATTCCATTTCCCTACACTTACCAAAACGTTTTTGTTGGCGGAAATCGATAATATCTGAGGCGAATTGCGCACAGACGCAGCAAGTGGCTTGCGAGCCACCGGCACAAACGCTCACACACCAAACGAGGAGCAAAGCATGTCCCACCCCGCCCCCGCGCCGGTGGATGAACGGCTGCCATGGCGGCGCCTGTTTGTCTTCGGGCTTCAACACGTACTGGTCATGGCCGCGTCGCCGATCGCGTCCGTCTTCCTGATGAGCAAGGCGCTGAACTTCCCGCCCGCGCTGGCGGTGCAGCTGCTGAGCGCCACCTTTGTGATCTGCGGCCTCGGCACGCTGTTGCAGTCGCTGGGCAAGCGCGGCATCGGTGCCCGGCTGCCGTTCGTGATGCTGCCCGGCGGCGCCCCGATCGTGCTGTTTATCCTGATCGCGCAGCAGACCGACGTGCAGACTGCTGCCGGCGCGGTGATCCTGACCGGCGTGTTCTACTTCTGCGTGCTGCCGGTGTTCCGGCGCTGTCTGCGCTATTTCCCGCCGGTGGTGGTGGGGACGATGCTGCTGCTGGTGGCGATCAACCTGGCGCAGGTATCCGGCAAGCTGGTTGCCGGCCACCCGGCCGCGGGCAGCACGGTGGACCCGCTCAACCTGCTGCTGGCGTTCGCCACCATTGCCTGCACCGTGGCGGCATCGCGCCTGCTGTCGGGCATGCTGGCGCAGCTGGCGATCCTGCTGGGGCTGCTGGGCGGTGCGCTGGTGGCCGGGCTGGCCGGCGCGTTCCAGCCTGGCCATGTGTCGATGTCGCCCGTGTTCGCGTTGCCCACGCCGTTCCCGTTCGGGTGGCCGCATTTCGATGTGGTGGCGGCAATCCCGCTGATGGTGTTCGCCGTGATCTCGATGGTGGAGGCCACCGGCCAGACGCTGGCGATCAGCGATGCCGTGGGCCGGCCGGTTGACCAGCAGCGCGACGTGCCGCGCACCATCCGCGCCGATGCGCTGACTTCGCTGCTGGGCGGGATGTTCGGCACCTCGCTGATCATCACCAGCGGCGAGAACATCGGCATCGTGCGTGCCACCGGCGTGCGCTCGCGCTTCGTCACGGCGATGTCGGGCGCGATCCTGGTGGTGTTCGGGCTGCTGGTGCCGGTGTCGTCGCTGATCAGCGCGATTCCCGAGGCCGTGGTCGGCGGCACCGGGCTGGTGGTGTTCTGCATCGTCGGCACCATGGGCATCGACATGCTGCGCAAGGTGGATCTGCGCGACCACGCCAATATGTACGTGGTGGCCGTGGCGCTGGCCGTGGGCCTGCTGCCGATCCTGGTGCCCGGCATCTATGGCGGCCTGCCGGCCAATGTGCGCATCCTGGTGGGCAATGGCGTGGCCATGGGTGCCATTACCGCGGCGCTGCTCAACTTCCTGTTTTTCCATACGGGCCTGCGAGCCGCGGCAGCGGGCGCGGTTGCCCGCGACGATGCCGCCGCCACGCATTGACCCGGCTTCCTGAATTGCAATGACTGATCGTTCTGACTCGACGCCGGCCTGGCCCGGCGATACCAACCCGGCCCTGGTGCCGGACAGCTTCAGGCAGCCGCGCATCCTGCTGCCGGAATGGACCTTGCTGCGCCAGGGCGCGGTACGCGGCCACGCGGTGGTGGTGGAGGGCGGCCGCTTCACGGCAGTGGGCACGGCCGCGGAAGTCGCCGCGCGCTTCCCCGAGCTGGAAACCCTGCCGCTGCCGCGCATGCTGCTGATGCCCGGCATGATCGACACGCACCACCACCTGACGCAGTCGTTCGGCAAGTCGCTGGTGTTCGGCGAACCATCGGAGATCTTCCGGCGCGTGTGGGTGCCGCTGGAAGGCAGCCTGAAGGCGGAGCACCTGTACCTGTCGTCCAAGCTGGCGGCGCTGGAAGCGCTGCGCGGCGGCTTCACCACCGTGGTCGATGCCGGCACGCGCAGCGACGCCGGGCTGGATGCGGTCGCGCGCGCGGTCGCCGATGCCGGCGTGCGCTGCGTGCTGGGCCTGATCTGCAACGACAAGCCCGGCGCCGAAACGCTCGACGCCGCGCCGATCCTGCGCCGCGCCGCCGCCCACCTGGACAAGTACGCCAGCGATCCGCTGGTGGCCCCGTCGCTGGCGATCTCGATTCCCGAGGTGGCCTCCGACGCGATGCTGCACCACGTCTACCAGTTGTGCGCCGAGTCCGGCCGCATCTTCCAGACCCATGCCAACGAGCACCTGGTGGCGGTGGAGCGCTCGCTCAACGCCTGCGGGCGCCGTCCGATCGAACATCTCGCCGCAGTCGGCGCACTGGGTCCGGCGGCACTGCTGGCGCATGCCACGCTGGTGACGCCGCAAGAGATCCGCTTGCTGGCCGACACCGGCAGCGCGGTGGCTTACAACCCCGTGGCCAGCGCCTGGAAGGGCAACGCCGTGGCACCGGCCGAGACCATGGCTACCTTCGGCGTGCGCCTGGGCCTGGGCACCGATGGCACCCGCAGCGACGGCTTCCGCCTGCTGGACTATGCCGAGGCCGCCCAGCGCTTCGCCTTCGGCATCGGCGTGGGCGATTCCTCCTGCGGCGCGGGCTGGCGCTGGGTCGACATGGCCACGCACGACGCGGCCGATGTGGCGGGTCTCGGTGCGCTCACCGGCGAGATCGCCGCAGGCAAGCGCGCCGACTTCCTGCTGGTCGACCTGGACGTGCCTGAGCTGACGCCGTCCTGGGACCTGACCTGGGAACTGGTGCGCCTGGCCAACCGCGACCAGATCCGCGCGGTCTTTGTCGATGGCAGCCTGCGCCTGTGGCAGGGCTGGCCCACGGACTGGGACGCACGCGCGCTGATGCGGGCGATCCACGCCATGGCCGAGGACACCGTCGCCAACGCCCCGATCCGCAAGCTGCATGAAGCCGCGGACGTGCACCGAGTCCGCCATGCCGGCACGGAGGCATCCTGACCATGGACATGACGTTGTTCAGCGTCGGCGTGGCGGTCTTTACCGGGGCGCTGGTCCAGGGTGCGACCGGCATGGGCTTCGCGCTGATCGTGGTGCCGGTGCTGGCGCTGGCCGCGCCGGCAATGCTGCCCGGCGCGCTGCTGCTGGCGATGCTGCCGCTCAACGCCTATGTGGCCTGGCGCGAACGCCATGCCATCGATATGCGCGGGGCCGGCTGGATCAGCGCCGGGCGGCTGGCCGGCACCTTCGGCGGGCTGTGGGTGCTGGTGGCGATGCCGATGGCATGGCTCAACGCGCTGGTCGGCGGCAGCACCATTGCCGCAGCGGTGGTGTCATTGCTGGCGCCGGCCTTTACGCCGGGGCGGCTGACCTTTGCCTCGACCGGCCTGATCACCGGCGTGACCGAGACCGCAACCGGTGTCGGCGGCCCGCCGCTGGCGCTGGCCTACCAGCATGCGCCGGTCGCGACGCTGCGCGCCACCGTGGCGCTGTGCTTCCTGGTCGGTGAAGCGATCTCGCTGGTGGTGCTGGCGCTGAGCGACCGGCTCGGCATGGAGCAGGTGCTCTATGCCATCGGGCTGCTGCCGGTGCTGATGGTCGGCATGGTGGCCAGCCACCTGGTGCACAAGCGCATCAACCAGCGCATGCTGCGCATCGGCGTGCTGGTGTTTGCGCTGGTTTCCGGTGCGGTGGTGCTGCTGCGCGGTTAGTGTCCTAGACGCCTGGCGTGGACGATGCCCGCACCACCAGTTCGGGCGCGGGCCCGGTGATCACGTCGCGGCTGCGGTCGCCGGACAGATGTGCGAACAGCAGCTCCACGGCCAGCGATGCCACGCGCTCCAGGTGCAGGTTGACCGCGGTGATCGGCGGCTGCGCGCTGCGGGCGCGGATGCCGTCATAGCGCGTCACCACCAGCACATCGTCGGGCACGTGCTTGCCCAGCGCTTGCAGGTGGGCCATGGCGCCCACCGCAAACGCATCCACCGGCGCGCACAGCGCATCGAGCGCCGGCATCTGCGCCAGCAATTGCGCGCAGGCGTCGGCGCCAGCGGCTTCGCCGTGTTCCTCGGCTGCCTTGACGATATGGCAGGGCAGGCCCATTGCCTGCGTGAACTCGCGGTAAGCGCGTTCGGTTTCCACATACGACTGGCGCGGCGCCGCGCCGATCATCAGGCCGATATGCCGGCGCCCGTGCCCGTGCAAGTGCGCCAGCAGCAGCCGGGCGGTGTCGGCCGATTGCAGGTCGACGCAAGGCACCGGCGTGTCGGTCAGCGGCTCGCGTCCGATCGACACGATGCTGACGCCGCGCTCGCGCAGCCGCGCGATATGCGGGTCGCCCGCAATCGGCTCGATCACGATCGCGCCGTCGATATCCAATGTATCGAGCAGGCCCCCCGCGCCTTCCAGCGGTGGCACCAGCACCACGCCCAGGCCGCGCCCCATTGCCGCCTCGGCGGCAATCGCCGCCACTTCCATCATGAAGCCGAGCCGCGATGTGCCGCCCGCCACCGCGAATGGCATCGACGACAACAGCGCGATGCAGTTGGCGCGGCCCGACTGCAGCCGCTGCGCGCGCACGCTGGGACGGTAGCCCAGCTCGGCGGCAACGCGCTTGACGCGCGCACGCGTGGCCGGGTCCAGCACGCCACGGTCGTTCAGCGCGTGCGACACCGTGGTCAGCGACACGCCGGCGGCGCGGGCGACGTCATGGATGGTGATGCGGCGAGGGCGGTCTGGCGTGGATTCGGTCATGCGGGACACGGGCGATGGTTCAGGGCGGAGCATACAACAGCGCGCGGCAAGGGGCAGGCTCAGCGGCGCGCGTTGGCACCGCCAGCTTCGGACGACAGCGCTTTCCAGTGTTCGCGCGTGAACCGATAGAGCACCTCCAGCGCCGGCGACAGCGAGCGCGCCGCCATGCGTGCAATGCCATAGCGGCCGCAGCGGCGCGGATCGGGCGGCATCGGCACTTCGGCCATCAGCCCCGCGGCGCGCTCCTGCCGCGTGATCGAGAGTACGCCGAACAACAGCGTATCGCTGGCCAGCGTCACGCTGCGCAGCATGTCGAGGTTGTCGCAATGCAGGGTGAAGAGCTTGTCGGGCGCGGCGCCCGGCCCCCATAGCTCCGCCAGTTGCCGGCTGATGACGGTGCTGAGCGTGGTGGTTGCCACCGGGTAGGCGCGGATGGTCTCGATATCGATGCGGCGCTTGCGCAGGATCGGATGCCCGGCGCGGCATACAAGACCTGCGGGCAATTCACCCAGTGGCTCCACGTCGATGTCGTCGGCCGCACGCAGCACATAGGCATCGCCGACGATGGCGTCGATGGTCTCGTTGCGCAGGGCCTCCAGCAGGGCGCTGGTGGCGCCGCTCTCGGTGCGCACCTTGATGCGCGCGTGGGCCTGCGCCATGTGGATCAGGAACGGCGTCAGCAGCAGCGCCGCCGGCGCGGGCGCCACCCCGATCGTCAGCGAGCCTTCCTCGGCGCCGCGCAGCAGGTCCAAGTCGCGCCGCAACTGGCGTTCTTCCAGCCGCATGCGGCGCGCGCGTTCGGCCACCAGCTCGCCGAACACCGTCAGGCGCGCGCGCCGCGCGCCGCGGTCAAAGAGCGGCGCCTTGAGTTCGTCTTCCAGCGCGCGGATGCTGCGGCTCAGCGCCGGCTGGGTCAGGTGCACGGCACGGGCCGCTTCGGAGAACGTGCCGTGCTCGACCACGGCGAGCAGATGCAGAAGTTTCTGTGTGTCCATGCGGAAAACCATGCGCGTTGGTTATGGGAGCGGTTCAACATTTGCATTTGAATCATACCCCCGCGCTCCCTATGATGACCGGAACACAAGAGCGGGCCGGTGACAGCACACACGGCGTCCGCCATCCACCGTCCATCGGAAATCGGAGAGACATCATGCTCAAGCTGTTTATCGGCCTAGGCCTGCCGTTTATCGGCGTCATCGGAATGCTGCCCTGGGTGGCGGCTGTCGAGCGCTTCGTGCTCGGCGTGCCCTTCATCTACGCCTGGATCTTTGCCTGGTTCGTGCTGACCTCCGGCTGCATGCTGGCGTGCTGGCTGCTGTTTGACCGCCACGCCGCCGACGCGGCGCATGAAGCCTGAAGGGAGACCACCATGACCACAGCGGTATTCGTCGGCTTCATTGTCTTCTCGCTCTACCTCGCCATCCGCTCGAAGAAAGGCCACGGCGCGCAGAGCGTGCATGACTTCTTCGTGGCGTCGCGGCAGTTCGGCGCCTACCTGGTGTTCTTCCTCGCGGCGGGCGAGATCTACAGCATCGGCACGATGGTGGGCTTTCCCGGTGGCATCTACGCCAAGGGACCGACCTACGGGGTCTGGTTCCTCGGCTACATCCTGCTGGCGTATCCGCTCGGCTATTTCCTCGGGCCCAAGATCTGGCAGGCGGGCGCGCGCTATAACGCGATCACGCTGCCAGACCTGTTCAAGGGCCACTATGGCAGCCGTGCGCTGGAGCTGATCGTGGCGGGCTCGGCGATCCTGTTCCTGCTGCCCTGGGGCCAGCTGCAGTTCACCGGGCTGGTGGCGGCGCTCAAGGGGCTGGGCTGGGAGTTCGAGCCGGTGTACCTGGTGATGATCTCGGCGGCACTGGCCTTTACCTACATTGCCATCTCCGGCGTGCGCGCATCGGCCTATATCGCCATCCTCAAGGACATCCTGATGGTGGTGGCGATCGTCGTCACCGGCGTTGCGGTTGGCTGGAAGGCGGGCGTGGGCGAAGTGTTCCATGCCGCCAGCATGCAGGTCAGCAACCAGATGAATGACACCCAGCTGCGCTTCTCGATGAGCACCATGCTGTTCCAGGCGCTGGGCTTCTACGTGATGCCGTTCGCGGTGCAGAACTTCTTCACGGCCAAGAGCGCCAACACCATCCGGCGCACGCAGGTGGCGATGCCGCTGTACATGCTGATGTATCCGTTCCTGGTGCTGGCGTCGTACTACGCGATCAGCCAGAACCTGCAGCTCGCCTCCCCCAACGAGGCCTTCTTCGCGGCCGCGGTGCGGCTGTTGCCGGACTGGCTGCTCGGACTGGTGACCGCCGGCGCGGCGCTGTCGGGACTGCTGGTGCTGGCCGGCATCTGCCTGGCGATCGGCCCCATCGTCACGCGCAACCTGCTGCCGGGCATGCCCGAGGCGCGCCAGAAGCAGGGCGCCAAGGTGGTGATCGTGATCTACCTGGTGCTGTCGATCGCCATGACACTGGCCACGCCGAACCTGATGCTGACGCTGATCAATACCACCTACTACGGCGTGACGCAGTTCTTCCCTGGCGTGCTGGTGATCCTGTTCTCGCTGAAGGTGCGTCCGCTGGCGATTGCGCTCGGCATCGTCACCGGCCAGGCACTGGCGATCGCGCTGTATGTGCAGCAGGTCGACTTCGGCGGCATCAACCTCGGGCTGGTCAGCCTGGGCGTCAACCTGCTGGTGACCGCGCTGGTGAACTACACGCCCCGACTGGCCCGCGTGCAGGCGGCGTGAATGACCGGAATCATGCAATCCATGACACAAGACGACACGGCGCGCACGCAGGTATTCGTGGCGCGCAAGATCCTCACGATGGAAGCCGGCCAGCCCGAGGCGACACATGTCGCGGTGCGCGACGGCAGGATCCTTGCCGTGGGCGGCGCCGCCGAGATGGCCGGCTGGCCGGATGCGGTGCAGGTCGATACCTTCCGTGGCAAGGTGCTGATGCCCGGGCTGGTGGAAGGCCATTGCCACCTGATGGAAGGCGCGATGTGGGATGCGGTTTACGTCGGCTACTTCGACCGCCGCGATCCGGACGGCAAGCTGTGGCGCGGCCTGCGCACGCTGGAGCAGGTGATCGATCGCCTGGCGGGCGCGGCAAGCCAGATGCATGACCCGGACACACCGCTGCTGGCCTGGGGCTTCGACCCGATCTATTTCGGCGCCAGCCGGCTGTCGGTGCGCGAGCTGGATCGCGTCTCGGCCACGCGGCCCATCGTGGTGATGCATGCCAGCGTGCATCTGATGAACGTCAATTCCGCGATGCTGGCGCGGGCCGGCATCGACGAGGACACCGATATCGACGGCGTGCACAAGGACGCGCGGGGCTTGCCCACCGGCGAGCTGCAGGAATTCGCGGCGATGTTCCCGGTGCAGCGCGTGCTTGGCAGCGGCCTGTCGCTGGCGGCGGCCGAGAATGCCGACGCGGTGCGCCGCTTCGGCCGCGTGGCGCAACTGGCGGGCGTGACCACGGCGACGGATCTGGTCAACGACCTGTCGCCCAAGGGGCTGGAGACGCTGCAGGCGGTCACTGCCGACCCCGGCTTCCCGCTGCGCATCGTTCCGGCGTTCTCGCCGCAGCGCAATGCGCAGGGCGGCCCCGCCCGCGTGCAGGCCGCGGCGGCGGCCGGCACCGACAAGCTGCACTTCGGTCCGGTCAAGTTCATCGTCGACGGCTCGATCCAGGGCTTTACCGCGCGCTTGCGCGCGCCGGGGTATGCCGGGGGCCAGGCCAATGGCTTGTGGCTGATCCCGCCGGAGCAACTGCTCGACGCCTTCACGCCATTCCACCTGGCCGGCCTGCCGCTGCATATCCACACCAATGGCGACGAGGCGACGCAAGTGGTGCTGGACGTGCTGGAAGCCATGCTGTCGCGCCATCCGCGCGCGGACCATCGCCATACGCTGCAGCACTGCCAGCTGGCGGACGAGGCACAGCTGGCGCACGCGGCGCGGCTGGGCCTGTGCATCAACTTCTTCTCCAACCACCTGTACTACTGGGGCGATGCACATGCCGGCCAGACCGTGGGACCGGCGCGGGCCGCGCGCATGAACCCGGCGGGCACGGCGCGGCGGCTGGGGATTCCGTTCGCGATCCATTCCGATGCGCCGATCACACCGCTGAACCCGCTCTTTACGGCGTGGTGCGCGGTGCAGCGCCAGACCGCTTCCGGCCGCGTGCTGGGCGAAGCTGAGCGCCTGCCGGCCGCCGACGCGCTGTATGCCATCACCATGGGTGCGGCCTATACGCTGAAGCTCGATCACCGCATCGGCAGCATCGCGCCCGGCAAGCTGGCAGACTTTGCCGTGCTGGAAGATGACCCGACCGAGGTGGCTCCAGAGCGCCTGAAGGATGTGCGTGTCTGGGGCACGGTGCTGGGCGGGCGCGTGTTCGCGGCGCCGGCACGATGAACGCGCGGGCTCCGGTCCCGCTGGTGGTGGTCGGCGGGTACCTTGGCGCCGGCAAGACCACCTTGCTCAACCGCCTGCTGGCCAACGCGCAGGGGCGCCGCATCGCGGTGCTGGTCAACGATTTCGGCGAGATCAATATCGATGCCGCGCTGATCCGCACGCGCAGCGACGACGTGATCCAGCTGGAGAACGGCTGCATCTGCTGCTCGATTGGCGGCCGGCTGGCCGAGGCGCTGGTGGCCATCGCAGCGCGGGAGCAGCGGCCGGACTTGCTGGTGATCGAGGCCAGCGGCGTCTCGGACCCGCAGCGCATTGCTCAGGTCGGCTTGCTGGATCGGGCCTTTGTGCTCAATGCCGTGGCGGTGGCCGTGGACGTGACCGAGGTCGGCCACAACCTGCACGATCCGCTGGTGGGCGACATGGTGCGGCAACAGATCGCGGGGGCCTCGGTAGTGGTGCTGACCAAGGCAGATCTTGCCGATGCGGATGCGCTGGCAATGGCTGCCGCCACGGTCGACGCCATCGCGCCGCATGCCGCGGTGCTGACCGCATGCGAGGGCGAGGTGCCCTTGTCGGTCTTTGTCGACGCCGCCCCGCCGGAACCACATGCCGATGCCGTGCTGCAGGCGGGCGGGCACTGGCGGCGAGCCGTCGGCACCGTGCCCGCCGGCATCCGCAGCATTTCATACCAGACCGGCCGCGACTTCGACAAGGCGCTGCTGCGGCAGGCGCTGAAGGCGCTGCCGGTGCGGCTGCTGCGCGCGAAGGGCATGGTCAGGCTGGCAGCCGATCCGCGCCTGCACGAACTGCATGTGGTCGCGGGCCGCATGCGGCTGAGTCCGATGGCGCAAGGCGATGCGGCAGGGTCTGCAATGGTCCTGATCGGTGCCTTCGGTGCGGAGGAGGAGAGGCGTATCCGCGCCTGCCTCGATCGGGCGCTCGCCTGAGCGGGCGCGCGAACGGCGTCGCTGCGGCGCCGCTCAGGTGTGGAATTCTTCCGGTTCCGCATGCGCCGGCCTTCCTTCCCAGCCGCCACGCTCGAACTCCGCAATCACCTGCGCCCCAAACAGCAGCAAGGTCGCCGCGATCTCCAGGCTCAGCAGCACCACGATCGCCGTGGTCAGCGAACCATAGACCCGGCTCACTTGCGACAGCGTGGTGAAGTACCACGCCAGCACATGGCGGGAGATTTCCCACAGCACGGCCGCAACCAACGCGCCGCTCAGCGCATGCCGCAGCGACAGCCTGCCAACCGGCATCACCATGTAGATCGAGGTCAGCATCAGCACCTCGCCAATGAAGCCGAGCAGGTAGAGCAGGCCGGTCGAGAGCCGGTCCAGCGACCAGTCGCGGCCCAGCACTTCCACATGCCGTTCGCCGATGGCGAGCAGGCCGCCTGACACCACCGTGACCAGCAGCAGGCCCACGCTAAGTACCGCGATATAGCAGTAGGGCAGCAGCGCCGAGACCAGGAAATGCCGGCGCCGGATCGCCACGCGGTGCTCGAAGATGACCGACATGGCATTCTCCAGCACGGTGAAGGCGAGCGAACTGAAGAACAGCATGGTGACCAGCAGCACCCAGCCGATCGTGCCACGGTTGCGCAGGAAGGCGGCAAGCTCGGTGATCAGCGCCCTGGACTGCCCCGGCACCACCCACTCCAGGTAGCGCGCGAGCGTGGACAACAGCAGGTCTGGTTCGATCACGTGCGACAGGGCAATGATCATCAGGATCAGCAGCGGCACGATCGACAGCAGCGCGTAGTAGGCCACCGCGCCGGCCAGCAGCAGCCCCTGGTTGGCGCGGAACTGCCTGAGCGTGTGCCAGGCAAAGCGCCCCGGATGGCGGAGCAGGTCACGGACGCGGGCGTCGGGAAGCTGCATGGCAGACATCGGAGAGGAAGGGGTTTCGCCATTATGCGGCTTCGATGCCTGACATTCCACCGGGTTATGGCTCTATTCCGAACGCATCATTGTGGTCGGAATCCGCTTCCTCCAAGATGGCGCCCGCGGCCTGCACCATGCGGGCTTGCACCTCATGCATACAAGGCGGCGCACCGTGCGTGCAACCGCCTGGACAGGAATGGAGACAGCATGCAAGCGCAAACAGTGTCGCGCAGGACGGGATTCGGACGCAGTCGGGTGTGGCTGGCCGTGGCGCTGCTGGTGGCGCCCATGAGCGTTGCGCTGGCGCAGGGCACCGGCCAGCCTTTGGCCGTTGCCGAGGACGAGGTCATGCAGGGCTTTCCGCCGCCGCCCGACAAGCAGGTCAGCCGCGGCAGCGGGCTGCGTCCGCCGTATATGCGCTGGGCGTTCCGGCATGCGCGCGAGATGTCGCCGACGGCGGGCATCCGGCATGCCAGCCAGCCGCTGGCCCTGGCCGGCCAGCCCGGCACGGAACTTGACGGCACCACCTTTGCCGTGGCCGGCAAGACGGTCCGACTGGCCGACTACCTGCGCGACACCCATACCGACGGCTTTATCGTGCTGCACCAGGGCAAGGTCGTCTATGAGCGCTACCTCGCGGGCTTTGGTCCTTACCAGCCGCATATCTGGGCCTCGATGACCAAGTCCGTCACCGGGCTGCTGGCCGCCATGCTGGTCGAGGAGGGCAAGCTCGATCCGCAGGCCCGGCTGGCGCAGTATGTGCCGGAACTGGCCGGCAATCCGTTCGGCGAGGCCACGGTACAGCAGAACCTGGATATGGAGGTGCCGGTGGGCTACCCGGAGGGGCTGCCGCCGGACCTGGCGCTGTTCGGGGCGGTGGGGATCGTGCCGCGCAAGGCGGAGGCGCCGGACACCATCTATGACTTCCTCAAGGTCGTCTACGCCACCGGCGGGCGCGACGATGGCGGCGTCTGGTACTACCAGAACGGCTCGCCGGAAGCGGTGGCATGGGTGCTGCGGCGCATCACCGGCAAGAGCTGGGCGCAACTGGTGACCGAGCGGCTGTGGGCCCGCTTTGCCGACGATGATGCCTACACCCAGGTGGACCGCCAGGGCACGGAAATGGCC
This sequence comes from Cupriavidus sp. FW305-3-2-15-C-LB2, assembly GCF_058787575.1. Lineage (NCBI taxonomy): Bacteria > Pseudomonadati > Pseudomonadota > Betaproteobacteria > Burkholderiales > Burkholderiaceae > Cupriavidus > Cupriavidus sp. FW305-3-2-15-C-LB2. The sequence goes on along the minus strand of NZ_JBYSZW010000056.1, from coordinate 6,624 downwards.
AGCGGTGGCATGAATTCCACGCTGCGCGACGCCGCCCGCTTTGCCGAGGCCGTGCGCCGGGCGGCCGCGGGCGACGCCTCGGGCGGGATCTCGCCGGCGGCGGTTCGCATTGCGCTGCAGCCGGCCGGCAACCAGGCCCGATTTGCGCGCGGCAACACCATGCTGGGCCGCGACGGCTATGGCTACCGCAACTACTGGTTCCAGCGCAACGACGGCGACGGCAGCATCGAGGCCAGCGGGCGCTTCGGACAGAAGATCTATATCAATCCGGCCAGGGGGCTGACGGTGGTGAAGTTCTCCGCCAGCCCGGACGGCGCCGCGCGTGCGACCAGCGCAGCCGCGGTGCGCAAGCGCGACGATCCGGCCCGGGCGCTGGAATCCGCCGAGGCCATGGTGGCCGCTGCGCTCGCGATCCAGCGCGCGGTCAGCCGCTGAGCCACGCCGGCAGCGGCCGGCAGAGTCTCCCGATCTGGACTAGGCCGGCGTTTCCGCCGGCACCTGCGGTGCCCCCGCCGCCCGCCGCAGGCAATCCAGCATGGCCATGACCGCCGCGCGCGACTGCGCGTCGTCACGCCAGTACATCGACACCGAGCCGAACCCCGCCAGCCGCAGCGGCACGATGCGCAGCGCGCCCAGCTCTTCCAGCCTGCGCGCGGTGCGGTGCGAGGCCAGGCCGATCATGTCGCTGTTGTTGAGTAGCGTGAGATTCAGCACAGTGGAATTGCTCTCCACGCAATCGGCCGGCAGGGCACGCTCGGCGCTGGCCAGCGCGCCTTCCAGCGCGTTGCGGATGGGCGTGCCGCGCGGCCACACCACCCAGCGGTGGCGATACAGGTCGTCCCAGCCGATGCGCCCGCCTTGAAGCAGCGGGTGGCGCGGCCGGGCGACGAAGTGGATCGGCTCCATGTAGAGCGATTCGGTGCGCATGTGCGCGTCCTGCAGCTCGGGCGCCGAGCGGCCCACCACGATATCCAGCTCGCTGTGCGCCAGCTGGCTCATGAGCCGGTCCATGGTCGTTTCCACCAGCCGCACGCTGGCGCGGGGCATCTGCTGCAGCAATTGCAGCGCTGCCAGCGGCACGGTATCCGCCGACGACGCGCCCGACGTACCCACCACCACGATCCCGCTGCCGCCGTCGCGCATGGCCTGCAGGTCGTCGCGCGCGGTATCCAGCTGGGCCTCGATCCGGCGGGCGTGCTCGATCAGCGACTCGCCGTAGGGCGTGGGCCGCAGCCCGCGCGCCTGGCGCTCGAACAGGGGCAGCCCGATATCGTCCTCAAGGTCCTTCAGCCATTTGGAAAGTCCCGGCTGGGTCGTGTTCAGCATGGCCGCCGACTGGCTCATATTGCCGGTCTCGGCCAGGCTCAGCAGCATCTGCAGGTTGCGCAGCCGCAATCTCTGGGTCCAGTCCATGAAGCTACCTATATAAAAAAACGTATCGATAAGATGAAAAGTTCATTTCAAATCTTATAGGTCCGGGCGTATAACGACAACAAGACGGTGCGCATCGACACAGGCACCCGCAAAGAGCGCTCCCCAAAGCACCTGCAAAAGTCACGGAGACAGCATGTCCGAACACACCCCAGACCCGGCCCGCGTGGCCTATTACGAAGAAATCGGCCGCAGCCACATGACCCCGCTGTGGGAGTCGCTGCACGCGCTGGTGCCGCCGCAACCGCGGCCGCAGATCGTTCCCGCCATCTGGAAGTACGCCCAGATCCGCCCGCTGGTGATGCAGGCCGGCGGCGTCATCAGCGCCGAGGAAGCGGTGCGCCGCGTGCTGGTGCTGGAGAACCCGGGCATTCCCGGCAAGTCGAGCATCACCTCCACGCTGTACGCCGGCCTGCAGCTGATCCTGCCGGGCGAAATTGCGCCCAGCCACCGCCATACCCAGTCCGCGCTGCGCTTTATCGTGGAAGGCAAGGGCGCCTGGACCGCGGTCAACGGCGAGCGCACCACCATGCATCCCGGCGACTTCATCATCACGCCGTCGTGGACCTGGCATGACCATGGCAACCCCGCCGTCGAGGACGGAGGCGAGCCGGTGGTGTGGCTGGACGGGCTGGATATTCCGCTGGTGCAGCAGTTCGATGCCGGGTTTGCCGAGAACTACCCGCAAGCCCAGCAGCCCGTGACCCGCGTCGAGGGCGACAGCTTTGCCCGCTTCGGCCATAACATGGTGCCGGTGCGGCACCGCGTGACCGATCCCACTTCGCCGGTCTTCAGCTACCCGTACGAGCGCTCGCGCGAGGCGCTGGACCAGCTCTACCGTAACGGCGAGCTCGATGCCTGGGACGGCGTCAAACTGCGCTATATCAACCCGGCCACCGGCGGCTGGCCGATGCCGACCATCGCCACCTTCATGCAGTACCTGCCGGCGGGCTTCCAGGGCAAGACCTACCGCAGCACCGACGCCACCGTCTACAGCGTGGTGGAAGGGCGCGGCACGGTGCGCATCGGCGACGACCAGTTCCAGTTCGAGCCGCGCGACACCTTCGTGGCCCCGTCGTGGGCGCCGGTGCAGCTGGGCGCGCTGGAAGACGCGGTGCTATTCAGCTATTCCGATCGACCCGTGCTGTCCGCGATGAACCTGCTGCGCGAAGCGCGCACCTGAGCGTCTCGCGACCCTGATCCGACCTGCCCCGGGCGGTGCCTGCGCGCACCGCCTGAGGCTCCCGCTTACCTGACGACTTCCGGAAACCTCGAACCATGTCCTACGTCTTCACGCCCCCCGCCACCGTTTCCATCCCCGTTGCCGGCAGCGACGACCAGTTCGCCGTGCGCCGCGTCTATTGCGTGGGCCGCAACTACGCCGCCCATGCGCGCGAGATGGGCTTCGATCCCGACCGCGAGCCGCCGTTCTTCTTCTGCAAGCCGGCGGACGCGATCGTCCCGGTGCAGGCAGGTACCACGCTGGACCTGCCGTATCCGGCGCAGACGCAGAACTACCACTACGAGGCCGAGCTGGTGGCCGTGATCGGCAAGGCTGGTTCGGATATCCCGGTCGAACAGGCACTCGAACACGTCTGGGGCTATGCCGTCGGCCTCGACATGACCCGCCGCGACCTGCAGATGAAGATGCGCGAAATGGGCCGCCCCTGGGAAATCGGCAAGGCCTTCGATGCCTCGGCGCCGGTCGCCCCGATCCACCGCGCCAGCGAGATCGGGCATCCGCAGCAGGCCGGCATCTGGCTGACCGTCAACGGTGACACGAAGCAGCGCAGCGACGTGTCGCACCTGATCTGGTCGGTAGCCGAGACGGTGGCCTACCTGTCGCAGTTCTTCCGCCTGGAACCGGGCGATGTGATCTTTACCGGCACACCGGAAGGCGTGGGCGCGGTCAAGGCCGGCGAGACCATGGTCACGGGCGTGGACGGCCTCGGCGAACTGGCCGTGCGCGTGGTCTGAACCTCTGAATCGCAGCACAGGCATTACCGATCATGCAGCTCTATAGTTTCTTCAACAGCTCCACGTCCTACCGGGTGCGCATCGCGCTGGCCCTCAAGGGCCTGCCGTACGACTACCTGCCGGTCAATATCCGCACCGGCCAGCACCGCGAGCCGGAATATGTCGGAAGCATCAACCCGTCCGCGACCGTGCCCGCGCTGGTGGATGGCAGTTTTGCGCTCGGACAGTCGTTCGCGATCATCGACTACCTGGACGCGCTCCAGCCGGTGCCGCGCCTGCTGCCGCAAGACCCGGTGCAGCGCGCGCGGGTGCTGGAACTGGCCACGCTGATCGGCTGCGACATCCACCCGGTCAACAACCTGCGCGTGCTGCGCTACCTGCAGGACGTGCTGAAGGTCACGCCCGAGCAGAAGGATGCCTGGTACCGCCACTGGATCGATGAAGGCATGGCCGGCGTGGAACGCCTGCTGGCGCAGCACGGGCATGGCAGGTGGTGCTTCGGCGATGCGCCGACGCTCGCTGACGTCACGCTGGTGCCGCAAGTTGCCAACGCCCTGCGCATGGGCTGCGACCTGAGCCGGTACCAGCGCGCGATGGCGGTCTACGCACACGCCAGCGTCCATCCCGCCTTTGCCCAGGCCGCGCCAGCGCACCAGCCCGACTACACCGCCTGACGCCACCACGCAGGCCAGGAGACAAGCATGAGCAGTACCAACAACGCGACCGGCAAGGTCCTCATCATCGGCGGCGGCATCGGCGGCCTCGCCGCTGCGCTGGCGCTCGCACGCCAGGGCATCCGCATCGAACTGCTGGAACAGGCCGAGCAGATCGGCGAGATCGGCGCGGGCATCCAGCTGGCCGCCAACGCCTTTGCCGCACTGGATGCGCTGGGCGTAGGCGAAGCTGCGCGCAGCCGGGCTGTCTTTACCGACTACCTCAGCCTGCGCGATGCAATCGATACCAGCGTGATCGCCGAGGTTGACGTTGGGCAGGCGTATCGTGAACGCTTCGGCAACCCCTATGCGGTGATCCATCGCGCTGATATCCACGTGTCGATCCTGGAGGCGGTGCAGGACCATCCGCTGATCACTTTTCGCACGAGCACGCGCGTGGAGCGGTTACTGCAGGACGACAAGGGTGTGACCGTGATCGACCAGCACGGCGAGCATCACCATGGCGACGCGGTGATCGGCTGCGACGGCGTCAAGTCCGCCATCCGCCAGGCATTGATCGGCGATGAGCCCCGCGTCACCGGCCATGTGGTCTACCGCGCCGTGGTCGACGTCGCCGACATGCCGCAGGACCTGCAGGTCAATGCACCGGTGGTGTGGGCCGGCCCGCACTGCCACCTGGTCCACTACCCGCTGCGCGGCGGCCAGCAGTACAACCTGGTGGTGACCTTCCACAGCCGCGAGCAGGAAACCTGGGGCGTGCGCGACGGCAGCAAGGCGGAAGTGCTGTCGTACTTCGAAGGCATCCATCCGCTGCCACACCAGATGCTGGACCGGCCCACTTCCTGGAAGCGCTGGGCCACCGCCGACCGCGACCCGGTCGAGCGCTGGAGCTTCGGCCGCGCCACCATCCTGGGCGATGCCGCACACCCGATGACCCAATACGTGGCCCAGGGCGCCTGCCAGGCGCTGGAAGACGCAGTCACGCTGGGCGCCGCGGTGCAGGCCGCCGGCGGCGACTACGAGGCAGCATTCAAGCTGTACGAGCAGGCCCGCATCCCGCGTACCGCGCGCGTGCTGTACGCCGCGCGCGACATGGGCCGCGTCTACCACGCCAAGGGTGTGGACCGCCTGGTGCGCAACAGCCTGTGGACTGGCCGCACGCAGGCGCAGTTCTACGACGCGCTGCAGTGGCTGCATGGCTGGCGTGCCGACCAGTGCCTGAGCCCCACGCCGTGGCTGTAAGCCGCTGGCGCAACTTTTCTTCGCAGTCAATCCGAAACGATCTGGCGGCCGAGCATAAGGCAGCCGGACGTGACTCGCCCCTAATCCTGGCATCAAGGAGGAGACCACCATGCCTGCCAGCCAACCCCTGAACGTCACCGCGTTCATCGACCGCCAGCCGCTGTCGGCGTTCCAGGTGAGTATCGTCGTGCTGTGCTTCCTGATCGTTGCGGTCGATGGCTTCGATACTGCGGCGATCGGCTTCATCGCACCAGCCATCCGCGCGGAATGGCAGCTGACGCCGGCCCAGCTGGCGCCGCTGTTCGGCGCCGGGCTCGGCGGCCTGATGGTCGGCGCCTTCCTCTTCGGCCCGCTGGCCGACCGCTTCGGCCGCAAGGGCGTGCTGGTGCTGTCGGTGCTGTTCTTCGGTGCCGCCAGCCTGGCCTCGGCCTGGTCGCAGGACCTGTGGACGCTGGTGCTGCTGCGCTTCCTGACTGGCCTGGGCCTGGGCGGGGCCATGCCCAACGCCATCACCCTGACCTCGGAGTTCTGTCCGGAAAAGCGGCGCTCGTTCCTGGTCACGACCATGTTTTGCGGCTTCACGCTGGGCTCGGCTTTCGGCGGCCTGGCTTCCGCCGGGCTGATCGACGCCTTTGGCTGGCGCTCGGTGCTGGTGGCCGGCGGGGTCATGCCGCTGGTGCTGGCGGCGCTGCTGCTGTGGCTGCTGCCGGAATCGGTGCGCTACCTCGTGCTGGCCGGCAAGCAGCGCGAACGCATCGTCGCCACGCTGCAGAAGATCGCGCCGCAAGCCGACCTGCGCGACGCCACCTTCGTGGTCGGCGAACAGCGCAGCACCAGCTCGCCCGTGCGGCACCTGTTCCGGCCCGAGCTGCTGCGGGGCACGCTGCTGTTCTGGCTGACGTTCTTCATGAGCCTGCTGGTGATCTACCTGCTGTCCAGCTGGCTGCCGACGCTGCTGCGCACCGCGGGCCATTCGCTGCGCACGGCCGCGCTGGTGACAACCATGTTCCAGGTCGGCGGGACGGTGGGGGCGATTGCGCTGGGTTGGCTGATGGACCGGATCAATCCGCACTATGTGCTGGCGTCCAGCTATTCACTGGCGGCGCTTGGCATCGCGGCGGTGGGCAGCGTTGCTTCCGAGCCGGTGGCTGCGGGCATGGCGGTGTTCCTTGCGGGCTTCTGCGTCTCAGGGTCGCAGGTGGGTGCGAATGCGCTGTCAGCCAGCTTCTATCCGACCGACTGCCGTGCCACAGGCGTGAGCTGGGCCAACGGCGTTGGCCGGATGGGGTCGGTGGTGGGG
>NZ_JBYSZW010000055.1:0-53528 GCF_058787575.1 Cupriavidus sp. FW305-3-2-15-C-LB2 | reverse complement strand
CGGCCCGTTGCCAGGCGGGTGCAGGCACGTACCCGCCTGGCGCATCTCGCCCCGAGTCCCCCTGGCAGTACCCACCCCGCAGCGCTGGGCAGCGCCCTCACGCTCGCCATTTCCCGCCACGGCCCGCCGCCCGACTGCATCTCCCGATTATTCGCAAATCGCGAACACTGTCCTCGGACTTTGCTACGTAGTCAGTGCACGGCGCCTTGCCTACTATGCACACACCCCAGGCGAACACCACTGGTGAACGAATACAGCGGTAGCAATAACTAACTTCACAGCCTATCCAGGCGCCCCCTGACCGGAGATCATCATGACGAACCCCAAGCTCGAAGTCCTGACCCCGCAAAACAGCCAGCTGATCTTTATCGACCACCAGCCGCAGATGGCCTTCGGGGTGCAGTCGATGGACCGCCAGGCCCTGAAGAACAACACCGTTGGCCTGGCCAAGGCGGCGAAGATCTTCAATATCCCGACCACCATCACCACGGTGGAAACGGAGTCGTTCTCGGGCTTCACCTACCCGGAACTGCTGGATGTGTTCCCGGACCACAAGCTGCTGGAGCGCACCTCGATGAACTCCTGGGACGACCAGAAGGTGCGTGACGCCCTCAAGGCCAACGGTCGCAAGAAGGTGGTGGTGTCCGGCCTGTGGACCGAGGTCTGCAACAACAGCTTTGCCCTTTGCGCCATGGCCGAAGGCGACTATGAGATCTACATGGTGGCCGATGCCTCCGGCGGCACCTCGAAGGAAGCCCACGACTACGCCATGCAGCGCATGGTCCAGGCCGGCGTGGTGCCGGTCACGTGGCAGCAGGTGCTGCTGGAATGGCAGCGCGACTGGGCCCACCGCGACACGTATGACGCGGTGATGAAACTGGTCAAGGAGCACTCGGGCGCCTACGGTATGGGGGTGGACTACGCCTACACCATGGTCCACAAGGCCGCGCAGCGCACCGCCACGCCGCATGAGGCACTGGCCGCCGTGCCTGCCCGCTGAGCCGGCACTGAACCAGCCGCAAGCTCACCCGATCCCTTGATTGCATCCAGGAGTCCCATCATGACCACCATTACGACGCAGGATGGCACGCAGATCTTCTACAAGGACTGGGGCAGTGGCAAGCCCGTGGTCTTCTCCCACGGCTGGCCCCTCAATGCCGATGCGTGGGACGCGCAGATGCTGTTCCTGGTGCAGCAGGGGTTCCGGGTGATCGCCCATGACCGCCGCGGCCACGGGCGATCGGACCAGCCGGCGCAGGGCAACGACATGGACACCTACGCCGACGACCTGGCCGCGCTGCTGGACGCGCTGGACCTGCGCGATGCCACGCTGGTGGGGCATTCCACCGGTGGCGGCGAGGTGGCGCACTACATCGGCCGCCATGGCACCGGCCGTGTCGCCAAGGCGGTGCTGATCGGCGCGGTGCCGCCGATCATGCTCAAGACCGCGGCCAACCCCGGCGGGCTGCCGATCGATGTGTTCGACGGCATCCGCAAGGGCGTTGCCGACAACCGCTCGCAGTTCTACCAGGACCTGGCGACGCCGTTCTTCGGCTTCAACCGGCCGGGCGCCAAGGTCTCGCAAGGCACCATCGATGCCTTCTGGGCGCAGGGCATGGCCGGCGGCATCGTGGGCCAGTACGCCTGCATCAGGGAATTCTCGGAAGTGGACTACACCGAGGACCTGAAGAAGTTCGACGTGCCCACGCTGATCCTGCATGGTGATGACGACCAGATCGTGCCCATCGACGCTGCGGCGAAGCGGTCGGTGGAACTGGTCAAGGGCGCGACCCTCAAGGTGTATCCGGGCGCTTCGCACGGTATGTGCGTGGTCAATGCCGACCAGGTCAACGCCGACCTGCTGGCCTTCCTGAAGGCCTGAGCCCGATGTCAGTCACCCGCCGGCAATTTATCGCCTCGGCCGCCGCGCTCGGCGCGGCGCCGCTCTCGGAGACCTTCGCCATGCCGCCTGGCAGCCAGCCCAGCCTCATTCTCGTCAACGGCAAGTTCGCCACGCTCGACAAGTCCAGGCCGCAGGCGGACGCCGTTGCGATCCGCGACGGGCGTTTCGTCGCCGTCGGCACGCGCCAGGACATCATGAAGCTGGCCGGCGCGCAGACGAAGGTGGTCGACCTGAATGGCCGGCGCGCCATTCCCGGGCTGATCGACAGCCATATGCATATCATCCGCGGCGGCCTGAACTACAACATGGAGCTGCGCTGGGACGGCGTGCGCTCGCTCGCCGACGCCATGCGCATGCTGAAGGAACAGGTCGCGCGCACGCCAGCGCCGCAATGGGTGCGGGTGGTGGGCGGCTTCACCGAGCACCAGTTCGCCGAGAAGCGGCTGCCCACCATCGAGGAACTGAATGCCGTGGCGCCCGACACCCCGGTCTTCATCCTGCACCTGTACGACCGCGCCATCCTGAACGGCGCCGCGCTGCGCGCGGTGGGCTACAACAAGGACACCCCGAACCCGCCCGGCGGCGAGATCGCGCGCGATGCGCGCGGCAATCCCACCGGCCTGCTGCTGGCCAGGCCCAACGCCACCATCCTCTACGCCACGCTGGCCAAGGGCCCGAAGCTGCCGCCTGAATACCAGAAGAACTCCACGCGGCATTTCATGCGCGAGGTCAACCGGCTGGGTGTCACCGGCGTGATCGACGCCGGCGGTGGCTACCAGAACTACCCGGAGGACTACAGCATCATCGAGGAACTGCACCAGGCCGGGCAGCTCACGGTGCGCCTGGCCTACAACCTGTTCACGCAGAAGCCCAAGGAAGAGCTCAGCGATTTCAAGACCTGGGCCTCCAGGGTGAAGCCTGGCCAGGGCGACGACCTCTACCGCCACAATGGCGCCGGCGAGATGCTGGTCTACACCGCTGCCGACTTCGAGGACTTCCGCGTCGAGCGCCCCGAGATGGCGCCGTCGATGGAGGCCGACCTGGAGCCGGTGATCCGCCTGCTCGCGGAGAAGCGCTGGCCGTGGAGGCTGCATGCCACCTACGACCAGACCATCTCCCGTGCGCTCGATGTCTATGAAAAGGTGGCCAAGGACGTCCCGTTCAACGGCCTGAACTGGTTCTTCGACCACGCCGAGACCATCTCCGACCGCAATATCGACCGCATCGCCGCACTCGGCGGCGGCATCGCGGTGCAACACCGGATGGCCTACCAGGGCGAGTACTTTGTCGAGCGCTACGGCGCACGCGCGGCCGAGGCGACGCCGCCGGTGAAGAAAATGCTGGAGAAGGGCGTCAAGGTCGGCGCCGGCACCGACGCCACGCGCGTGGCCTCTTACAACCCGTGGGTGTCGCTGTACTGGCTGACCACTGGCAAGACCGTGGGCGGCATGTCGATGTACCCGCAGGCCAACCTGCTCGATCGCGAGACCGCGCTGCGGCTGTGGACCGAGGCCAATACCTGGTTCTCGTCCGAAACCGGCAAGAAGGGCCAGATCAAGGCGGGCCAGCTGGCCGACCTGGCGGTGCTGTCCGCGGATTACTTCAGCGTGCCGGGCGACGAGATCCAGGACATCACCTCGGTGCTGACCATCCTCGGCGGCGAAGTGGTCTATGGCGACGGCGACTTCGGCAAGCTGTCGCCCGCCATCCCGCCGGCCATGCCGGACTGGTCGCCGGTGCGCCACGCGGGCGGCTACCAGCCGCGCCCGCAAGCCCAAAAGCTGGCCTTGAACACAGCCTGCGGCTGTGCCAGTTCATGCGGCGTGCACGGCCATGCGCATGCCAGGGCCTGGACGGCCGGCGTGCCCACCTCGGACGAGAGTACGTTCTGGGGCGCGCTGGGTTGCTCATGCTGGGCGTTCTGATGCCGCTGCGTTGCCGATACCAGGAGACCCGACCATGACTGCCCATCCCATCCGCCCCACGGCGCGCGCGGCGACCACGCCCGGCGCGCCCTCGGCCTGGCTGCGCTGGCTGGCGCTGCTGGCACTGTCCGCGCCCTACCTGCAGGGTGGACTGGTCAAGGCGGCTGACTTCGGTGCCGCCATCGCCGAGATGCAGCACTTCGGCCTGGCGCCGGCCGCGCCGCTGGCAGCGGCCGTGATCGTGCTGGAACTGGGCGCGGCCGCGCTGATGCTGAGCGGGCGGCTGCGGTGGCTGGGCGCGCTGGCGCTGGCCGTCTTCACCTTGTTGGCAACCTTTGTCGCCAACCGCTTCTGGCAGGCGCCGCCGGATGCACGCTTCGGGCAGGCCAACGCCTTCTTCGAGCATATCGCGCTGGCCGGCGGCCTTTGCCTGGTCGCCTGGGAAGACCTGCGGCAATGCCGCGCGGGCAGGGGCCAGGCATGAGCCCGGCCGCCAAGCCCGCGCCGATCCCCGGTGCCGCCGCGCCGGCCGGCGGCAGCTTCGCGCCGCTGGCGCATGGCACCTTCGCCGTGCTGTGGGCGGCGACGGTGCTGGGCAATATCGGCAGCTTCATGCGCGATGTGGCCAGCGCCTGGCTGGCGACTGACCTGTCGGGCTCGCCCGCCGCGGTCGCCATGATCCAGGCGGCCGGCACGCTGCCGGTGTTCCTGCTGGCGATTCCCGCCGGCGTGCTGTCTGACATCCTCGACCGCCGCCGCTTCCTGATCGTGATCCAGGTGGGGCTGGCAATGGTCAGCGGTTCGCTGATGCTGCTGGCATGGCAGGACGGGCTGACCATCGAGCTGCTGATCGGCCTGGCTTTCCTGGGCGGCATCGGCACCGCGATGATGGGGCCGACCTGGCAGTCGATCGTGCCGGAACTGGTGCCGGCCGGTGAGCTGAAGCCGGCGGTGGCGCTGAACTCGCTGGGCGTCAATATCGCGCGCGCCATCGGGCCGGCCGCGGGCGGCCTGTTGCTGGCCGCGTTCGGCGCGGCGGCGACCTATGGCGCGGACGTGGCCAGCTATCTGTTCGTGATTGCCGCGCTGCTGTGGTGGAAGCGCCCGGCACGCGCCGAAGACCCGCTGCGCGAGCATTTCTTCGGTGCTTTCCGCGCCGGCGTGCGTTTTGCCAGGGCGCACAGCAAGCTCCATGTGGTGCTGCTGCGCGCGGCCTGCTACTTCGCGCTGGGCAGCAGCATCTGGGCCTTGTTGCCGCTGGTGGCGCGCCAGATGCTGCACGGCGGCGCATCGCTGTACGGCATGCTGCTTGGCGCGGTCGGCGTGGGTGCGATCCTGGGCGCGCTGGTGATGCCGCGCCTGCAGAAACGGCTGGACCTGGACCAGCTGATGCTGGCCGCGGCACTGGCTACCGCCGCGGTGATGGCGGTGCTGTCGGTGGCGCCGCCGGCATGGGTCGCCATGCTGGCGCTGCTGCTGCTTGGCGCCGCGTGGATCCTGGCGCTGACCACGCTGGCCGGCACGGCCCAGGCGATCCTGCCCAACTGGGTGCGCGGCCGCGCGCTGGCGGTCTACCAGATGGTGTTCAACGGCGCCATGGCGCTGGGCAGCCTGGTGTGGGGCTTTGTCGCGCAGGGGCTGGGCACTCCGGCGGCGCTGATGATCGCCGCGGCCGCGCTGTGCGTGGCCGCCTTCGTCATGCACCGCGTCAAGCTGCCGCGTGGCGAGGAAGACCTGGGCCCGGCACGGCACTGGCCAGCGCCCGAAGCCGCCGAGGAGGTGGCGCACGACCGCGGCCCGGTGATGATCCTGATCGAATACCGCGTGCGCGTGGCCGACCGCCAAGGCTTCCTGCAAGCCATCCACAAGCTGTCCGAGGAACGGCTGCGCGATGGCGCGTTCAACTGGGGCGTGATGGAGGACCCGGCCGATGCCGAGGCCTACACCGAGTGGTTCCTGGTCGAATCCTGGGCCGAACACCTGCGCCAGCACGAGCGCGTGCCGCACGCGGACGCAGACCTGCAGCGCGAGGTCGCGCGCTTCCACACCGGCGAAGGGCCGCCGCGGGTGCGGCACCTGCTGGCAGCGGGGCGGCCTCTGGAATAAGCAAGCCATAGCGACGGCCTTCCGATCTGCCGCTGCGGAACTCCCCTCTCCCGCTTGCGGGAGCGGAGCAGGGGTGAGGGCAGGCGTGGCGACCGACACCGCCCTTCAGGCAATGCCGCCACCCTGCCACCTACGCGTCCCTCGTCCCCCAAGGACCCCCCATGCACAACCAGCTGTTTATCGACGGCCGCTTCGTCGACGCCCTTGACGGGGACACCCTCGACGTCGTCAATCCGCACGACGGCAGCCTGATCACGCGCGTGACCGCGGGCGCGCAGCTCGATATCGACCGCGCCGTGGCCGCGGCACGCCGCGCCTTTCCCGCATGGTCGCGCCTCGCCGCCGGCGAACGCGGCAGGCTGCTGGCACGGCTGGCCGACGCCATCGAGGCCGACACGGGTCTGGCCGAACTCGAAAGCGCCGACACCGGCCACCCCATCCGCGATGCGCGCGGCCTCGACGTACCGCGCACCGCCGCGTGCTTCCGTTACTTCGCGGGCATGGCCGACAAGATCGAAGGCACCGTGGTGCCGGTCGAACCCGGTTTTCTCAACTATGTGCAACGGGCCCCGGTCGGCGTGGTGGGGCAGATCGTGCCGTGGAACTTCCCGCTGATGTTCACCGGCTGGAAGCTGGGGCCGGCACTGGCGGCGGGCAATACGGTGGTGCTCAAGCCGTCGGAGCTGACGCCGCTGTCCGCGCTGCGCGTGGCGGCGCTGGCGGCTGACGTCGGTTTCCCGCCGGGCGTGATCAACGTCGTGCCCGGCTTCGGCAACGTGGCCGGGCAGCGGCTGGCCAATCATCCCGACGTGGACAAGATCGCCTTCACGGGGTCCACTGCCACCGGCCGGCGCATCGTCGAGGCCTCGCGCGGCAACCTCAAGCGCATCCAGCTAGAGTTGGGCGGCAAGGGCGCCAATATCGTCTTTGCCGATGCCGACCTGGATACCGCCGTGGCGGGCGCGGCCTGGGCCAGCTTCCACAACCAGGGCCAGGCCTGCATCGCCGGCTCGCGCCTGCTGCTGCATGAGGACATCGCCGATGCCTTCCTCGAGCGCTTCGTGGCGCTGGCGCAATCGATCCGCGTGGGCGATCCGGCCGACCCTGCCACCGAGATGGGGCCGCTGACCTCGGCCGCCCACCGCGACCGCGTGCTGGAGTCTGTGGAGATGGCACAGGCCCAGGGCGGCACCGTGCTGGCCGGAGGCAAGGCCCCTGCCGACCCCGGCCTGCGCCAGGGCTTCTATGTCGAGCCCACTGTGGTCGCTGCGCGCCCGCAGGACCGCATCGCCCAGGAAGAGGTCTTCGGCCCGGTCGTCACGGTGCTGCGCTTTGCCAGCGACGAGCAGGCGCTGGCCATCGCCAACGCCACGCAATACGGGCTGGGCAACGGGCTATGGACGCGCGACCTGGCCCGCGCGCACCGCCTCGCGCGCGATATCCGCGGCGGCATGTGCTGGGTCAACTGCTACAAGCGCGTCCATCCGGGCAGCCCCTTCGGCGGCGTGGGTGAATCCGGCTACGGGCGCGACATGGGGTTCGAGGCGATGCACGGCTACACCGAGTCGCGCTCGGTATGGATCAACGTGGATGCCGGCATTGCGCCGCACTTTGCGCGCTGAAGCCCGCGCGGCACCACCAATCATTTCAGGGAGAACGCAATGAAGCTCTATCTGGTATCACTGGCCGCCGGCATCCTGGTCGGCATCATCTATGCACTGCTGCAGGTGCGCTCGCCGGCGCCGCCGGTGGTGGCGCTGATCGGCTTGCTGGGCATGCTGATCGGCGAGCAAGTGGTGCCGCCCGTCAAGCGCCTGCTGGCGGGCGAGGCGGTCACGGTGGCCTGGTTCCGTGGCGAGTGCGTGCCGAAGATCACCGGCGCACCGTCGGCGCCGACGGCGGCACGCCCGGCTGCGGAAGCAGCACGGGACGAGCCGCAGGCGCACTAGGCATCGCGCTAGCTCAGCGCCAGCGTGCGTTGCCGCGCCAGTTCCGCCCAGCGCGCCGCTTCGGAAGCGACCAGTGCATTCATCGCCTCGCGTCCGCTGGCCACGACTTCAAAGCCATTGTCGTACAGGTACTGCGTGACGGCCGCTTCGCGCAGCGTCTGGCTGACTGCGGCGGCCAGGCGGTCGAGCTGCGCGGCCGGCGTGCCGGCCGGCGCGATCATGCCGACCCAGGAATAGGTGACCAGGCCCGGCCAGGTGTCGGCCAGCGTGGGCACCGTCGGCAGATGCGGATTGCGCGCAGAAGAGCTGACCGCGAGCGCCCGCAGCTTGCCGGCCTGCAGTTGCGCCAGCACCAGCGGCAGGCTGGCGAACATCGAATCGACATGGCCGCCCAGCAGGTCTTTCAGTGCCGGGGCGCCGCCGCGGAACGGCACGTGCAGGCCATGGGTGCCGGCGGCCTGGTGGAACCATTCGGCGGTCAGGTGGTTGGAACTGCCGACACCCACGGAGGCATAAGACACCTCGCGCCATTGTCGGCACGCCCGCACATAGTCCTGCAGCGTGCGCCACGGCGACGCGGCCGGCACCACCAGCGCCATTGGCGCGCGCACCATATACGACACGCCAGTGAGATCACGCCCGGCGCGGTAAGGCAGGTTCGGGTAGGCCAGCGGCTCGGTCGCATACGAGTCATAGACCAGGCCGATGGTGTGGCCGTTGGCCTTGCTGCGCGCCACGATGCCCGTGCCGATGGTGCCGCCGGCGCCGTCGTGGTTCTCGATCACCACGGTCTGGCCGAGCCGGCGTCCGAGGCCAACATGGACTGCGCGCGCGGTCTTGTCGACCACGCCGCCTGGCGCAAACGGCACGACCAGCACCAGCGGGCCGTTGCTGCGCGCTTGTGCGCCGGTGCGGCCGGCCAGCAGCATGGCCGCGGCGCCGCCCAGCACCACGCGACGGCGATGCAATGCACGGATCTGCATGACGGATCTGCCCCTCGTTCGCTATGATTGCCGTCGAACTGCCTTCTGATCGCGGCCGGGATGTCGCCGCGCCCCACCGTTGTGCAAGCAACCGCGGTACGTTGTCGGCCTTGCTGGCCCGGCGAGGGCCAGATGGTAGCACTGCGGTGGGTCATGATCCTCTTCGCACGGGTTTGCCATGGACCGTTTTCTCAGTATCGAAGCCTTTGTCAGGGTCGCGGACACGTTAAGCTTTGCCGAGGCCGCGCGCCAGCTCGGTGTGACCAATTCCGTCGTCAGCCACCGCGTGCAGCAGCTCGAGAAGTACATCAACGCGCCGCTGTTCCATCGCAGCACGCGGCACGTGCGCCTGTCGGAAGTGGGCGAGACCTACTACCGTCAATGCGCCGACGTGGTCGCCAACCTGGCCGACCTGACCGACCAGATGCGCGACCTGCGCGCCACCCCGGCGGGGCGCCTGCGCATCCAGGTGCTGCCCGGCTTCGCCATTGGCCACTTCGCCGATATCCTGGCCGGCTTCAGCCAGCAGTATCCGGATATCGAACTGGACGTCGTCGTCAACGACCGCGTCATCGACCCGATCGAGGAAGGCTTCGACGTGGCCTTCCAGATCTTCGCGCCCCAGAACGATTCGCTGATCGCGCGGCGCCTGTTCACGCTGCGCCGGATCTTCTGCGTGGCCCCGGAGTTCATTGAACGCTGGGGCAAGCCGGAGCGGCCGGCGGACCTGATCTGCAGCAAGGTGGCGCTGTACTCCGCCTACCCGACCCGCAACAAGTGGACCTTCTCGCGCGATGCCGAATCGGTCGAGATCGACCTGGCCCCGCGCATGCGCACCAACTCCGTCCACCTGCTGCGCGACTATGCGGTCAGCGGTGCCGCCGTGGTTTGCCTGCCCACGCTGGTCGCCAGCGAAGACCTGCTGGCCGGCCGGCTGGTCCCGGTGCTGCACGACTATGCGCTGTCATCGTTCGAGTTCGCCGCCGTGTATCCGGCCACGCAGCGGCAGGCGCTGAAGGTGCGGGTGCTGGTGGACTACCTGGCGGAAAGGCTGGAGGGCGAGCCGCCGTGGGATGTGCCGTTGATGGAGAGGGGGTGGGTGCGGTAAGGGGGAGCGATAAGCCAGTGCGACGAGGCTTCACTATCGCAGGCCGATGTAGGGGAGCATCGAGCCTTGGGACGTCCGGCGATGCCCAGAGACACGGTCGCGGCATTCATTTCCGTTGCCGAAAGATGGTTGATATAACGCCCGGAAACGACCGGGCTGCGAGCATTGCAACAAGCCCCTGCCACCCGCATCGACCGAAGCCCGCATCTGCTCGTACGAATGCACCTTCTGCGCAGACTGCGTGGATACGCTCCGCAATGTCTGCCCGAACTGCGGGGGCGGCTTCGTGCCGCGTCCGGTGCGCCCGGCACGCGACTGGAAGAACGGCAACTACCTCGGCAACGACCCGGCCAGCACCAGGGTCAAGCACCGGCCGGTGGACCTCGAGGTGCATGCCCGCTTTGCCGGGGTGATCGCCCCGGTCCCGCCCGAGCAGCGCTAGCGGTGGCCTGGGCTAGCCCTTGGATTTCGGCTTGAGCAACTCGCCAGCCTCCTTCACATTCTGCTCGGCGCGCTTGCTGATCACGGCCAGCGCTTCGGCCTGCGCCTTCTGCGCGGTTTCGGCCAGCGCGCGCATGTTCTCCAGTGCCTGGTGCAGCTGCTGCTGCACGAATTCGCTGTGCTTGGCCATGGCCTCGGCAGGATTGCCAGCGGTGCTGTACTGCTGAGCGGCCGCCTGCAGCTGCTGCATGGTCTGGGCGAAGATCTCCTGCTGCTTCTGCACCAGGGCCTGGATGCCCTCATAGGCCAGCTTGTTGGCCTCGGTCAGGGCCTCGATGTCCTTGCGGCGCGCTTCCATTACCGCGCTCATGTCCACGCCCGGCAGGCGGAACTGTTCCATCATCTTGGTGAAGTCTGCAAAGGGATTGGGAGGCGTGGCCATGCTGGGTCTCCTTCTGGAAGGACTGGCAGGGTGGCCGGCGGCGGGGATGGAGCGTGCCCTTCGGCCGGGTTCCTGTCCACTATAGCCGGTATCCGCACACTTCTGGCCGTCAATCGAGGAAGACCCTAAAGTTCCCGGACCCCATGCCGTTGGCATCCATAGCCCGCAAGTGCGTTGGCCCGACCGGGCCCGTCCGCGGACGATGAGAGCGAAGAACGCCGCGCCGGTCCCAGGCGCGGACCGGCACTTCGCCGTAACCAGTGCTAATCAGGTAGAAGACATGAAGAATCTAGGCATCGGGGTACGCCTCGGCATCGGCTTTGGGGTGGTATTGCTGCTTTCTGCGCTCATGACGGTATTCGGCATGATGCGCCTGCAACAGGTGGCTGAGCGCACGCACGCGATGATGCAGCAGCCGCTGACCAAGGAGCGGCTGGTCAGCGACTGGTACCGCCTCATGCACACCAGCGTGCGCCGCACCACGGCGGTGGCGCGCAGTGCCGACCCGTCGCTCGGCGCGTTCTTCGCGGCCGAGACCAAGGCGTCGATCGAAGGCATCGCCGCCTTGCGCGACAAGCTCCAGCCCATGCTCAGCTCGGCCGAGGAAAAGGCCGCATTCCAGAAGATCCTGAGCGTGCGCGACCCGTACAACAACGGCCGCGACAAGATCACCAAACTCAAGCAAGAGGGGCTGACCGAAGAGGCCAACCAGGTGCTGGAGAAAGAGTTCGTCCCGGCCGGCGACGCCTACCTGGGCGAGATCCAGAAGCTGCTCGACATCCAGCGCGCCAGCATCGACGCCACCGCGCGCGAGATCAACAGCATCTACGTCAACGCCCGCAACAGCCTGATCGGGCTCGGCGTGGTGGTGCTGGCGATCGGCATCGCGTTCTCGGTATGGCTGACGGCAGGCATCACGCGGCCGCTGCATCGCGCCGTGGCGGTGGCGCGCACCGTGGCGTCGGGCGACCTGACCAGCCGCATCGACGTCGACAGCCGCGATGAAACCGGACAGCTGCTGCAGGCACTGGCGGACATGAACGCCAATATCCTGCGCATCGTACGCCAGGTGCGCGCGGGCACCGAGTCGATCGTGTCCGGCACCAGCC
The DNA here is from genome assembly GCF_058787575.1 of Cupriavidus sp. FW305-3-2-15-C-LB2. Taxonomy (NCBI): domain Bacteria; kingdom Pseudomonadati; phylum Pseudomonadota; class Betaproteobacteria; order Burkholderiales; family Burkholderiaceae; genus Cupriavidus; species Cupriavidus sp. FW305-3-2-15-C-LB2. The sequence continues at coordinate 41,562 of NZ_JBYSZW010000055.1, read as the reverse complement.
AGATCGCGGCCGGCAACACCGACCTGTCGCAGCGCACGGAAGAACAGGCCTCGTCGCTGCAGCAGACCGCGGCCAGCATGGAAGAGCTGACCAGCATCGTGCGCCAGAACGCCGACAACGCGCGCCAGGCCAGCACGCTGGCGGTCAATGCCTCGGACATCGCCGAGAAGGGCGGCGACGCGGCGGGCAAGGTCGCCGAGACCATGGAGGAGATCAACGGCGCGTCGAGGAAGGTGGTCGACATCATCGCCGTGATTGAAGGCATCGCTTTCCAGACCAATATCCTGGCGCTCAATGCCGCGGTGGAAGCCGCGCGCGCCGGCGAACAGGGCCGCGGCTTCGCCGTGGTCGCGGGCGAGGTGCGCACGCTGGCGCAGCGCAGCGCTTCCGCAGCCAAGGAGATCAAGGCGCTGATCGGCGATTCGGTCGATCGCGTCGAGAAGGGTTCCATGCAGGTGACGCAGGCCGGCCAGACCATGGTGGAGATCGTTGCCGCTGTCAAGCGCGTGACCGACATCATGGGCGAGATCAGCGCGGCCTCGGCCGAGCAGAGCGCCGGGATCGAGCAGGTCAACCAGGCGGTGACGCAGATGGATACCGTGACGCAGCAGAACGCGGCGCTGGTGGAAGAGGCCGCTGCTGCAGCAGGCTCGCTGGAGGAGCAGGCGCAGCGGCTGAAGGAGGCGGTGTCGACGTTCAGGCTGGCGGCGTAAGCGTAGCCTGTTTGTTTTCTCCCCTCTCCCGCAAGCGGGAGAGGGGAGCACCCCCCATCACAGCAGACGCTCACCGCGCCTTCAGGAACTCCCCCACCTCCAGCAACACCAGTTCGTTGTCGTCCGCCTTGTTCGGCTCGCGGCTGCTGCTGAAGGGCAGGTTGTTGTCGTTGCCCACCACGATATGCGTGGCGTCGACCACGTCGACGTTCTCGATGGTGAAGAACGGGAACGCCAGCACGCCATCGGTCAACGGCTTGCGCGCAAGCTTGGCCGGGTCGGCAATGCGCAGCAGGTCGATATAGCCGATCTTGCGCAGCGGCCCGCCGGCGTTGGCATCGCTCAGCTCGACCTTGTACACGCGCTTGAACTTCGCCACATCGTCAAAGCAGTCCGGGCGCTTCTGCCCGGCCGGACAGGCCTTGTCCGGCGTGCCTTCGCCGTTGTCGCGCTCGATGATAAGGCCGGTGGTGGCATTGAACATGTTGAAGTCGCCGATGGCGTGGCTGGCGCCTTCCAGTACGTACTTCCAGTGGCGGCCGGTCCAGGCCTGCTGCCTGACATCAAACTCCAGCACGCGCAGGTAGGGCTTGCCGCCTTCGTTCTCGTAGCCCTTGGCGGCCTCGTCCCACAGCGCGCCTTCCAGCAGCGCGTACAGCTTGCTGCCATCGGGCGAGGACGCCATGCCCTCGAAGCCCTTGGAGCGCCGCACCTGGAACTTCACGCTGCCGTCTGGCGCACCGGGCGCGGTGACGGCGGGATGGTCGGGCGAGCGCACCACCTTGCCGTCGACCTTGGTGTCGAACACGGCCAGCACCTTGCCGTCCAGGTCCGCCTTGATCAGGAACGGGCCGAACTCGTCGCCGATCCAGATCGCGCCATCGGCGAACTGGAAGCTCTCCGTATCGAAATCCGACCCCGTCAGGTAGCGCTGCCTGGTGCCCTCGTGGACGATGCGGAACGGCACCTTCTGGTCCGGGTCGTGCAGGAAGATGGTCTTCAGGCGCTGCAGGCGGCCGCTGCCGAAGTCCACCTTGTAGTGGTTCAGGTACAGCATGAAGTCCGGCGAGTTGGCCTTGGCGCCGGCGCCGTTGTCGGTCAGCACCCAGAAGCTGCCGTCGGCCATGCGCTTGATGCCGGAATGCCCCTGTGCCGGCTGGCCGCGGAACGGCAGCGACACGCCGGTGGGGCGGCCATTGGACTTGCCTTCGACCGTGCCCGGCGTGTCCACGCGCTTCGCGGTGGTGAACTTGCCGCTGACCTGCAGGTCAGCAGGCGCGTCCTTCGGCACGGCAAGCAGGGTCTGGGCCGGCAGCATAGCGTGGCCTGCCAGCGTGGCGGGGTAGGCGGCAGGGGCCTGCGCCCACGCCTGCGCCGCGCCCAGGCAGCCCAGTGCGATGGCCGCCGGGGCCAGCAGCAAATGACGAGACATTGTGGTTTTCCTTGGCGTTGAAGAGGACAAAACCCTGCATTGTCGGCGCCGAGTTTGACAGAACTGTGATCCGTGGGGCGCACGGCCCCGGCATGTTGCGTCGCAGCGTAGATGCGATATGGGCACCGTGCCGGTGCAATCTGCGAACGATCATGCTGTGCGGGCGGGCCCAACGCGGCACCGGCATCCGGATTTCTGCCGATAGCCGCGCAAAAAGCAGTGGGTTTTCAGGCCCCTGAAAGCAAACTGAGGCAAAATTCTATTTTTCGCCTAGTATGCCGCCGCGCTGTGACCCAGCAGGCGGATGTCCTACCACCCGTTCGAGGATCTGAGAGAAGCAATGAGTACCCAGCAACCCACCATCATCTACACGCTGACCGACGAAGCTCCGCTGCTGGCGACCAGTGCGTTCCTCCCGATCATCCAGACCTTCACCAAGCCCGCCGGCATCAACGTCACCACCAGCGACATCTCGGTGGCGGGCCGTATCCTGGGCGAGTTCCCCGAATTCCTGACCGAAGCGCAGCGCGTGCCGGACAACCTGGCCGAGCTGGGCAAGCTGACCCAGCTGCCGGACACCAACATCATCAAGCTGCCGAACATCAGCGCCTCGGTGCACCAGCTGGTCAGCGCCATCCGCGAACTGCAGGGCAAGGGCTACAAGGTGCCGGACTATCCGGAAGATCCGAAGAACGACGAAGAAAAGGCAATCCAGAAGCGCTATTCCAAGTGCCTGGGCTCGGCCGTGAACCCGGTCCTGCGCGAAGGCAACTCCGACCGCCGCGCACCGGCAGCGGTCAAGAACTTCGCGCGCAAGCACCCGCACAGCATGGGCGAGTGGAGCATGGCCTCGCGCACGCACGTGGCGCACATGAAGCATGGCGACTTCTACCACGGCGAAAAGTCCATGACCCTGGACCGCGCGCGTGACGTCAAGATGGAGCTGGTCACCAAGAGCGGCAAGACCATCGTGCTCAAGCCCAAGGTCTCGCTGCTGGATGGCGAGATCATCGACAGCATGTTCATGAGCAAGAAGGCGCTGTGCGACTTCTATGAAGAGCAGTTCGAAGACGCGCGCAAGACCGGCGTGATGCTGTCGCTGCACGTCAAGGCGACCATGATGAAGGTGTCGCACCCGATCGTGTTCGGCCACGCCGTCAAGATCTTCTACAAGGAAGCCTTCGCCAAGCACGGCGCGCTGTTCGACGAACTGGGCGTGAACGTCAACAACGGCCTGGTCAACCTGTACGAGAAGATCGAGGCGCTGCCCAGCTCCAAGCGCGAAGAGATCATCCGCGACCTGCACGCCTGCCACGAGCATCGCCCGGAACTGGCGATGGTGGATTCGGCCAAGGGCATTTCCAACCTGCACGCGCCCAACGACGTGATCGTGGATGCCTCGATGCCGGCCATGATCCGCATCGGCGGCAAGATGTGGGGTGCCGACGGCCGTCCGAAGGACACCAAGGCCGTGATCCCGGAAAGCACTTTTGCCCGCATCTACCAGGAGATCATCAACTTCTGCAAGACCAACGGCAACTTCGACCCGACCACCATGGGCACCGTGCCCAACGTGGGCCTGATGGCGCAGAAGGCCGAAGAATACGGCTCGCACGACAAGACCTTTGAGATCGCCGAAGACGGCGTCGCCAACATCGTCGACCTGGCCACCGGTGAAGTGCTGCTGACGCAGGACGTCGAGCAGGGCGACATCTGGCGCATGTGCCAGGTCAAGGACGCGCCGATCCGCGACTGGGTCAAGCTGGCCGTGACGCGCGCGCGCAACTCGGGCATGCCGGCGGTGTTCTGGCTGGACCCGTACCGTCCGCACGAAGCCGAGCTGATCAAGAAGGTCGAGACCTACCTGAAGGACTACGACACCAATGGCCTGGACATCCAGATCATGTCGCAGGTGCGCGCCATGCGCTACACGCTGGAGCGCGTGATCCGCGGCCTGGACACCATCTCGGTGACCGGCAACATCCTGCGCGACTACCTGACCGACCTGTTCCCGATCATGGAACTGGGCACCAGCGCCAAGATGCTGTCGATCGTTCCGCTGATGGCCGGTGGCGGCATGTATGAGACCGGCGCCGGCGGTTCGGCTCCGAAGCATGTCAAGCAACTGGTGGAAGAAAACCACCTGCGCTGGGATTCGCTGGGCGAGTTCCTGGCGCTGGCGGTGTCGCTGGAAGACGTTGGCATCAAGACCGGCAATGCCAAGGCCAAGATCCTGGCCAGGACGCTGGATGCTGCCACCGGCAAGCTGCTGGACAACAACAAGAGCCCGTCGCCCAAGACCGGCCAGCTGGACAACCGCGGCAGCCAGTTCTACCTGGCGATGTACTGGGCGCAGGAACTGGCCGCCCAGTCGGAGGACGCCGAACTGGCCGCGAAGTTCGCGCCGCTGGCCAAGACGCTGACCGACAACGAGCAGAAGATCGTTGGCGAACTCGGCGCCGTGCAGGGCCAGCCGGTGGATATCGGCGGCTACTACATGCCGGAAGCCGACAAGCTCAGCGCCGCAATGCGCCCGAGCCAGACGCTGAACGCCGCGCTGTCGACCGTGACGGCCTGACCGGACTGGCCCGCTCGGCGGGCCGGCAGGTGTCGCAACCCCGGGTCCTGGCCCGGGGTTTTTCTTTTGCGCCGCGGAAGGCGTTATGGCTGCTGCGCTTCCATATGGATGTCCCACCCCTGTTCCGGGCCGCTCTTCTGGTCCCGGTAGGTCCAGAGCGCGCCGCAGTCCTGGCAGACGAAGCTGCTGATGGTGACGGCGGCGGAGCCGGCGGGCTTGATGCGTCGGGTGTCGGTGATGCGCAGTGCCGCGTGCCCGGGGGCGCCGCGCACGTGGCGTTCAATGGCCTGGCAGGCAGTGCAGAGTGTCATCCGTGTCTGTTCCGTTCGATCGGCCACTGTAGCATGCCGGCGCCTTCAGGGCCGGAAGTGGGAGGGGTACATGCCGCATACACAGGATTTCGCCCGGCGAGACCCTCAACCCGCACTTTCCCCGTGATTTGGGCCCGATCCGGTGAAGTTCGTTGACACGCCTGGGTGGGGCCTGTATAAGGATGAGTGCAGGATCTTTCAAGCAGCAACCTAGAAGTCCAGGTGCTTGCCCACACGGCGCCACTTTTTCTCCTTGTGTCTTCCTTGATCGTCATGCCTTGCCGGCGCTTTTGCCGGTGAGAAAAAACTTATTGAGGAATCCAACATGGAAACCGGTACCGTCAAGTGGTTCAACGATTCGAAGGGTTTTGGCTTCATTACGCCTGATGCAGGCGGCAACGACCTGTTCGCGCACTTCTCCGAAATCCAGGGCAACGGCTTCAAGTCGCTGCAAGAAGGCCAGAAGGTGCGTTACGTCGCTGGCGTCGGCCAAAAGGGCCCGGCCGCGACCAAGATCGAGCCGATCTGAATCGCACCGACCTGAGTTGAGCTGAGCGCCGAGGCGCCAGTCCAATGAAAAAAGCTCCGCCAACGCGGAGCTTTTTTATTTCCGTTGCCGCAATTCCCCGCAACCGTGAAATAAAGCCACTGCTGGCGCGGCAACAAGCGTAGAGTGGGGGCAGGATCACCAAACGGCGGAGGCTGCCATGGATATCTATCCGGCTGCAACTTACAAGGGCTACGACCTCTATCCCCTTGTGTACAAGCACGCCGCCGAGCGCGTGTGGCCCGAGCCGCGGCCGGACCGTTCCTTCGATGCTGCCGTGGTGATCTGCCTGGAAGGCGAGTCGCCCGAAGGCATGCAGGCGCGCACGTTCCGCCTGGACGCCGCACCGTGGGATAACGTCGGTGGCGCGCGACGCGGTGCGTTGCGCTATGCCGAGGCCATCATCAATGGCGCGGTGCCGGGGGTGTCGGTAATAGCGGCCGGCGCGCCGATGGCATCCTGAAGCTCCGACGACGGGCCCTGGCGCCGTGGTGCATTTGCGCCGCTGACGCCCGCGCCGGGCCATGGCTCATGCCGTGCGCGTGATCCAATGAGTTCAGCAATCCTTCCCATCAGCGCGGCACGATGCCGCATGGAGATGTCGTGAGCGACAGCAGTCCCAGCCGCAGTCCCGGCAACACTGTTCCCGGCAGTACGCCCTTTGCCAGCTACAAGGGTTTCGATCTGTATCCCCTGGTTTATCGCCATCGGCCTGAGCAGGCCTGGCCGCGCACCAAGCCCGACAACAGCTTCCTCGCGTCGATCGTGATTTGCCGCGAGGGCTATCGCCCTGGCAGCGACCATGCGCGCGTGTACCCCATGAGCGAGTCGCGCTGGGAGAACATCGGCTCGGCGCGCCGCGGCGCGCTGCAGTTCGGCGAAGACATCATCAATGGCCTGGTCGCCGGCGAATCCGTGACGTCGATCTAGGTATCCGGTTCCGTAGCGCGGCCTGGTCACAGGCCAAGTTGCGGAGCGGGGAAACAGGCGCGGCGCTATCCGTCAGACTGCAAGGAGTCCGTTCATGGACATGCGTTCGGGGTCATCAGGTTTTCTGTGCACGTTGCCCGGTGAGGGCAAAGGCATCACCTATCACGTTGCGGTCTGCTTTATCGATGCGGAGCGCCCCACCGGGGTGTTGTTTACCAGCTTCGTGGGTATGGGGCGGCGGTCGTTCGGCGTGCTGGCCGAGCCAGGGGCCCTGCAGGGCCAGCTTGCCGCCAGCGGCGAGGCGCTGTGCCGCCTGGCCATCGGCCAGGTGGTGCGCGACCAGCTGCACGACAAGGCGCGCGAGGGCGATGCGGTGCTGGACCTCGCCGCCGCGCCATGGGACGGCGAACTGAGGCCGGTCGGCGCGGGGCTCAGGACGGCCCGGCCGCATGTGCGCGTGCTTGGCTGAGGCCGCACGCAGTCGTCAAGCCAGGTCAGTCAGATCTGGAATACCGGGTCGCCGTGGCGCTCCAGCAGCGCTTCGATCAGCGCCATGTCGGTAATCTCGGGAGTACGGTCTTCAACCGCGCGCGACGGCCCGCAATAGGTGGCCGTTACGTGGCGCCTGACGGTCAGCACGCCGGAAGCGGGCGGTGCGACTTCAACCGCCTGCCACGGTGCATGCCGGTAACTGCCTGCCTGCCAGCCTTCGGGCGTCAGGTGCACGGCTTCCCATTCTTCGATGACGGACATGATCGGTTCTCCTTGATTGAGGGATGAATCGTTAGCGGGACGGCACGCGCCGGCGCGGCGCATGCCATGACGACGGCCTACGACTTGTGCCGGTAGTTGATGCGCCCCTTGGTGAGGTCATAGGGCGACATCTCCAGCGTGACGCGGTCGCCCGCCAGCACGCGGATGCGGTTCTTCTTCAGCCGCCCGGACGAATACGCCCAGACTTCGAAGCCGTTTTCCAGGATCACGCGGAAACGGTTGTCGGGCAGGACTTCCGACACCTTGCCGCCGAATTCGACCAGTTCTTCTTTTGCCAAGGAGGCTCCTTGCTGTAGCCGCGCCGCTTGTGCGCGAGCTGTTGTGACGGCCAACTGGACACCAACTGGCCGATGGGATGGGGCTTACGGTGCCTGGCTTACTGCTGGCGCAGGCGTGCTGCGGCGCGTTCGCCGGCACGGCGGGCGGACTGCCTGGCGCGGGCTTCAGAGCGGTGCGTGTCGTGGCGCATTGCCACGTTGGCGACGATGCGTTCGGCGCCATTGCGGTATTCCGCAATCATGTAGGTCGCGAACCAGAGGCCGGGTTCCTGCTGGATGGGATAGACGGAAACGGTGTAAGGGGTAGGGTTGACTCGATTCAATGTGATGCCTGTTCTGAGGCACGGCCGCAGGGGCGCGGAGCATCGTTCCGATGCAGGCGTCGCGCGGTGGCGGCCGTTCGCCGTTGCTGTAGGCCAGCGTCGGGCCCGCGCGGCTGCGCAGGCGTTGCATCTGGCGTGAAGTGGACCATGCCTGCGCAGGCCGATGCGCCAGGTACAGGAGCGATCGTTGCGGAGCGGACGTGCCGCTGGTCGGATAGGGTGGTGGGCCGTTCTGCATCGGCTGGCCCAAAGACGCATCGGGTGTACGCCCGATAAGCCGCCGCTAATGCTTTTGTGGGATTGTTTGCGGCTGGCGCACAGAGGTCGGGCGTTGCCGATCCGTGCATAGGATCCTGGATGATACCACTTCCGGGCCAATCCTGCCCGCGTGACGGGCAGTACCCCTGGCGCGGCCGCCTTGCGATGCCTAGAGTTCGCTGATCTGCGCGAAGCGCTGCGACAGGAAGTCGATCAGTTCACGCACCGAAGGCAGCAGCCCGCGCCGTGACGGGAACACGGCGTGGATCACGCCGCCCCTGACCGACCAGTCCGGCAGGACTTTTACCAGCCGGCCATCGTGCAGCTGGTCGGTCATCATCATGACCGGCAGCTGCACGATGCCGGCACCGGCCACGGCCGCGGTGCGCAGCATGATCATGTCGTCGGTGACCAGGCGGGGCTTGTGGTGCAGCTCGGCGCTGGCGCCATCGGGGCCGTATAGCGACCAGGTGTGCGAGGGGCGCGGCGGCCCCAGGTCCAGCGTTGGCAGCGCGTTGAGGTCCGCGGGTGCCAGCAGCGGCCCATGGCCGGCCAGCAGCGTCGGGCTGGCCACGAAGCACCAGGCGCGCTCGGCCAGCACGCGCATCACCAGGTCGCTGTCTTCCAGTGGCGGCACGCGCACGCGGATGGCCAGGTCGATCCCCTCCGCCACCACATCCACGCGCCGGTTGGTGGCTTCCAGGTGCACGATGACCTTGGGGTTGGCCGCCATGAAATCCGCAATCATGTCGCCCACCCGTGCGTGCAGCAGCGCCACCGGGCAGCTCATGCGCACCAGGCCGCTGGGTTCGGCGCGGGTTTGCTCGATCGCGCTCTCGGCCGCTTCGGCCTCGACCAGCATGGCCTTGCAATGGGCGTAGTACGTCTGCCCCAGTTCTGTCACGGAGAAGCGCCGCGTCGAGCGCTGGATCAGGCGCACGCCCAGGCGTTCTTCCAGCATCGCCACGCGCCGGCTCAGCTTGGACTTGGGTATGCCGAGCACGCGCCCGGCGGGCGCAAAGCCCTGGTGATCGACTACCTGCGCGAAGTAATACAGGTCATTCAGGTCGGGATGCAAGCGGGCGGCTCCTGTCGTCCTGCCAGTAGGACGCTGAGGGCAGATTTTCCATCCTAGCGATGCGATTTGCCAAGACCTATGCTTTGGCCACACGGTCGGCTTGGGGATTGCCCGGAGTCGCCGGTTTCGCCAACCGCATAGGAGAAAGCCAAATGACCACACCCGCGAATTTCAACGGCAAGCGTCCGGTATTGGATCCCGCCGATACGGCCATGCTGCTGATCGACCACCAGAGTGGCCTGTTCCAGACCGTTGGCGACATGCCGATGCCTGAGCTGCGCGCCCGTGCGGCCGCGCTGGCCAAGATGGCGACGCTGTGCAAGCTGCCCGTGATCACGACGGCATCCGTGCCGCAAGGCCCGAACGGCCCGCTGATCCCGGAAATCCACGAAAACGCCCCCCATGCCAAATACGTCGCGCGCAAGGGCGAGATCAACGCCTGGGACAACCCCGACTTCGTCGCCGCGGTGCGTGAGACCGGCAAGAAGACCCTGATCATCGCCGGCACCATCACCAGCGTGTGCATGGCATTCCCGTCGATCAGCGCGGTGGCTGACGGCTACAAGGTGTTCGCGGTGATCGATGCGTCGGGCACGTATTCCAAGATGGCGCAGGAAATCACCCTGGCGCGCGTCGTCCAGGCCGGCGTGGTGCCGATGGATACCGCCGCCGTGGCCTCGGAGCTGCAGCAGAGCTGGAACCGTCCGGACGCGCAGGAATGGGCCGAGGTCTACACGCAGATCTTCCCGGCCTACCGCCTGCTGATTGAAAGCTATCTCAAGGCGCAGGACGTCGAGAAGAAGCACGAGGTGCTGGACTCCCAGCGCTGACGCCTTGCCGGTAACGCACGGCATACCCAGGGGTACGCACGCGTGGCTCAAGCCAAGCGTACGTACCTTTTTTTGTTGACAGGAGCACACCATGAGCAAGCCCTACAAGCGCCTTGACAAGAGCCAGGCCGCAGTCCTGATGGTCGATCACCAGGCCGGCCTGCTGTCGCTCGTGCGGGATATCGAGCCCGACAAGTTCAAGAACAATGTGCTGGCACTGGCCGACCTGGCCAAGTACTTCAAGCTGCCGACCGTGCTGACCACCAGCTTCGAGGATGGTCCCAACGGACCGCTGGTGCCTGAGCTCAAGGCCATGTTCCCTGACGCGCCGTTCATTCCGCGCCCGGGCCAGATCAACGCCTGGGATAACGAGGACTTTGTTGCCGCGGTGCGTGCCACCGGCAAGAAGCAGCTGCTGATCGCCGGCGTGGTCACCGAAGTGTGCGTGGCCTTCCCGGCGTTGTCGGCGATCGAAGAGGGTTTCGAAGTCTTTGTCGTGACCGATGCCTCGGGCACCTTCAATGAAATCACGCGCGATTCGGCCTGGCAGCGGATGTCGGATGCTGGCGCGCAACTGATGACGTGGTTCGGTGTGGCTTGCGAACTGCACCGCGACTGGCGCAACGACATCGAGGGTCTGGGCACGCTGTTCTCGAACCATATTCCGGATTACCGGAATTTGATTACGGCGTACACGACGGTGAAGGGCAGCAAGTAAGCTACGTCCTTCAGCGCTGCCGGTTCGCTCCCTCTCCCGCAAGCGGGAGAGGGAGCGAACAACTGGCGGTTGACTTCTCTCAGGCCTCCTTCACAGTTCCTCGCACCGGCGCCGCAGCGACTTCCGCCTGCGCCGACGCCGACCTCCGGTGGTTGATCATCGACACCGCCCCCACTGCAATCACCGCCGGAATCGCCATCGCCATGAAGTTCTGCTGCAACGGCAACGACATCCCAACCAGCACGCCGATCACGATCGGTGCCAGGATGGCGCCGCTGCGTCCCACGCCGGACGCCCAGCCGATGCCGGTGCCGCGCACCGCCATCGGATAGAACTGGCCCGCATAGGCATAGGTGACGATCTGCGTGCCGATGGTGGAAGCACCTGCCAGGCCCACCACGACGAACAGCGCTGCGCTGGGCATCGGGTAGCCCAGCAGCGTGATCGACACTGCCGCCAGCGTGTACATGCCGATCAGCACATGCTTGATCGGCAAGCGGTCGGCCAGCCAGCCGCCGCCGATGGCGCCGAGCATGGCGCCGAAGTTCAGCACCAGCACGAAAGTCAGCGCCGAGCCCAGGCTGTAGCCTGCGCCGGCCATCAGCTTGGTCAGCCACGAGCTGAGCGCGTACACCATGAACAGGCACATGAAGAACGCCACCCAGAACATCACCGTGCTGAAGCCGCGGCCGTCCTGGAACAGGCGGCGGATCGGCGCGCTGCCGGCCTTGTCGTCCGCAGCCAGCGTAAGGACGTCGCCGGCTTGCGCGCGATGCGACGGCACCAGGCGCGATACCACGGATTGCAGAGCGTCGGTCTGGCCGGTGCGGAGCAGGTAGGGCATCGACTCCGGCAGCGAGCGCAGCACCAGCGGGACCAGCAGCACCGGCAGGCCGGCGGCGAGGAACACCGACTGCCAGCCATAGCTTTCGATCAGTCCCTTGCCCAGCAGCGCGGCCAGCATGCCGCCCACCGAATAACCGCTGAACATCAGCGTCACCAGCGTGCCGCGCAGCTTGCGCGGCGAGTACTCGGTCATCTGCGCCACCACGTTGGGCATCACGCCGCCGATGCCCAGGCCCGCCAGGAAGCGCGTGACGCTGAACGTCACCGGGTCGCTGGTAAAGCCCGCCGCCGCGGTGAAGACACTGAACAGCACGATGCAGATGGCGATGGCGCGCCTGCGGCCGATGCGGTCGGCCACGGTGCCGAGGAAGATCGCGCCGAACATCATGCCGAACAGCGCCGAGCTGACCATGAAGCCGGCGCTGGTTGCGGTCACGCCCATCTCTTTCATGATCGACGGCAGGGCGATGCCGGCCACGGCCAGGTCGTAGCCGTCGAAGATGATGATCAGCGCGCACCAGAACAGGATGAGCGCATGGAAGCGGTTGAAGCGGGCCTCGTCGGCCAGCTTGTGGACATCGATCTGACGCATGGTTTGTCTCCGGTATGGTGGTATGACGGGCGGGCGGCGTTGCCGCTCACGCCGCCGCGACGGCGCGCTCTGCGGCGGCCTTCAGTTCGCGTTCGCGCAGCATGAAGCGCTGGATCTTGCCGGTGGCGGTCTTGGGCAGCGTATCGACGAACTCGATCGCGCGCGGGTACTTGTAGGCGGCCAGCCGCTCCTTGACGAAGGCCTTCAGTTCGCCGTCGCCAAGCTGCGCGCCCGCCTTCAGCACCACGAAGGCCTTGGTCTTGACCAGTCCTTCATGGTCGGGTACGCCGATCACCGCGGCCTCCAGCACTGCCGGGTGCTGCACCAGCGTGGCCTCGACCTCGAACGGCGAAACGTAGATGCCGCTGACCTTGAGCATGTCGTCGCTGCGCCCGGCGTAGCTGTAGGTGCCATCCGGGTTGTGCACGTATTTGTCGCCGCTCTTGGTCCAGCCGCCGCGGAAGGTCTCGCGCGACTTCTCGCGGTTGGCCCAGTACATCAGCGCGGCGCTGGGGCCCTGGATATAGAGGTCGCCGATCTCGCCGTCGGGCACCGGGCGTCCTTCTTCGTCGCGCAGCTCGATGGCGTAGCCCGGCACCGGCCAGCCGGTGGTGCCGTAGCGCACCTGGCCGGGGCGGTTGGACAGGAAGATATGCAGCATCTCGGTGGAGCCGATGCCGTCGATGATCTCGCAGCCGAAATGCGCGGTGAAGCGCTGGCCGATATCGGCGGGCAGGGCCTCGCCGGCGGACGAGCACAGCCGCAGCGCGACCTCGGCGCGCTGCGGCAGCGCCGGCGAGGCGAGCATGCCGGCGTATCCTGTCGGCGCACCGAAGAACACCGTTGGCCGGTGTTGCAGCCAGCGGCGGAAGGTGGCCTCGGGTGTGGGCCGCTCGGCCATCAGCACCACGGTGGCGCCCACGCTGAGCGGGAAGCTGAGGCCGTTGCCCAGCCCGTAGGCGAAATACAGCTTGGCCGCAGAGAAGCAGACGTCCTGCTCCTGCAAGCCGAGCACCGGGCCTGCATAGAGCGCCGCGGTCCAGTACGGGTTGCCGTGGCTGTGCACCACGCCCTTGGGCTGGCCGGTCGAGCCGGACGAGTAGAGCCAGAAGCCGGGATCGTCGCAACTGGTGGCGGCAGGCGCCTGCAACGGCGTTTGCGCGGCAAGCAGCGCATCCAGCGCCGTCATGCCATCGGGCAGAGGCTCATGCGCACGGGACACGAACATTTGCCTGACTTCATGCCCCGGACGGGCCAGCGCCTCCTGCAGCACGGGCAGCAGCGCGGCCGACACCAGCACAGCCTGCGCGCGGCTGTGCTGCAGCATATAGCTGTAGTCGTCGGCGGTCAGCAGCGTGTTGACGGCCACCGGGACGATGCCGGCGTACATCGCGCCCAGGAAGCAGACCGGCCAGTCGCTGCAGTCGTGCATCAGCAGCAGCACGCGTTCCTCGCGGCGGATGCCGGCGCCGAGCAGCGCCGCGGCCAGGCGCCGCACCTGCTGCGCCAGTTCGCCGTAGGTGAGCTGGCCGTCGTCATCGATATAGGCGACCTTGCCGGCGCGCCCGGCATTGCAGCCGAGCAGGTGCCCGGCAAAGTTGAAGGACGTGCCGGGTGGCCGGACGGGTGGTTCTGCGGGTGTGGCGGTCATGGGTGTCTCCCCGTTGCTGGTGTACGGTGTGCCGCGCGCCGCCATGCGGACGTGGCGGCGCGGTGAAGCGGGTTGGCTTGAACGGTCAGGCGAGTTCGTCGAGCACCGCGGTACTGGCCTGAATGGCGCTGCGCCGGTGATAGAAGTGCAGGGCGCGCAGTCCGCCCAGTTCCTCGCCGCCGCCGGCGCGGCCGGGGCCGCCATGCAGCGATTGCGGCATGACGTTGCCGTGGCCGGTGTGCAGCTGCGCCACGTCGGGCGAGATCACATGCACGCGGCCATGGCTGTCGGCCAGCTCGACGGCGGCCGCACCGAGCGCGGCCGCGTCGCTGCCATAGAGCGATGCCACCAGCGAGCCCTGTCCACGGCGCACGAGTGCCAGTGCGTGGGCGGTATCCCGATAGGGCAGCAGCGTGGCCACCGGGCCGAACACTTCGGTGTCGTGCACCGCGGCGGCGGCGTCCGCATCGGCCACGCCCAGCAGCGTCGGGCCGATGCAGCAGGCCACGGCCGGATCGGCATCGACCAGCGCCTGCTGCGTGCCGTCATGCAGCACCTGTGCGTGCTTGCGCAGGGTTGCCAGCCCGTCTTGCACGGCGTTGAACTGCGCACGGCTGACCAGCGCACCCATGCGCACCGTATCGTTGCGCGGGTTGCCCACGGTCACTTTCGACAGCCGTGCGCCGATCGCCTCGGCGGCCAGGCCATACAGCGCTTCAGGCACGAACACGCGCCGGATCGCGGTGCATTTCTGGCCGGACTTGACCGTCATCTCGCGCACGACTTCCTTCGCCAGCAGGTCGAAGGCGGCGGTATCGGGGCCGTCCTGCGGCAGCAGCACGGCGGAATTGATGCTGTCCGCTTCGATATTCACGCGAACAGAGCGTTGCGCGATGGCGGGATGCGAGCGGATCACCGCGGCCGTATCGGCCGAACCGGTGAACGACACCACGTCAAAGGGCTGCAACTGGTCCAGCAGGCCGGCCGAGCTGCCGCACACCACCGACAACGCGCCGGCCGGCAGCGCCCCGGCCTCGACCACGTCGCGCACCATGCGCTGGGTCAGCCAGGCGGTGGCGGTAGCGGGTTTGACGATCACCGGCACGCCGGCCAGCAATGCCGGCGCCGCCTTCTCCCACAATCCCCAGCTCGGGAAGTTGAAGGCATTGATAAACAGCGCCACGCCGCGCGTCGGTACCAGCACGTGCTGCGACTGGAACAACGGGTCCTTGCCCAGCCGCACGGCCTCGCCATCCGGCAGGTAGTGCCGGTCGCCGAGCGTATCGCCCAGCCTGGCGTAGGTGCCCAGCGTGAAGATGCCGCCGTCGATGTCGACCGCGGAGTCGTTCCTGACGGTGCCGCTGTTGGCCGTGGCGATGTCGTAATAGGCATCGCGATTGGCCTGCAGCACCTTGACGATGTCAGCCAGCAACGCGGCACGCTGGCGATAGGTCAGCGCGCGCAGGGCCGCGCCGCCCTGTTCGCGGGCAAAGGCGAAGCCGGCAGCGAGGTCCAGCCCGGTGGCGTCAACGCGCACCAGTTCGTCGCCCAGCACCGGATCGAACAAGGGCGTGCCGGCACCGCTGCCGGCCTGCCACTTGCCGCCGAGGTAGTTGGATAGCAATTCAGTCATCGGGAATCTCAGCGCGTGAAGTCGATGCGGCCTTCCGGCAGCAGGTAGAGCACCAGCGCGCGGCCGTTGCTGACGGTGGGGCGGTGGGCGCTGCCCGGCGGGCATACCAGCCAGCCGGCGGGGCGGCCGTCGAACTGCGCGTCGCCCTCGAGCGGCATGATCAGGTCGATCTCGCCGTTGGGATGGGTGTGATGCGGGCCGGCAATGTCCTGCATCTCGACCACGTCGACGGAAAAGCCGTGCAGGTCGTCGGCCGGCTTGAAGATGCGGCCGTAGCGGATGCCGCCGCCTTCGCGGTCGCACAGCCAGCCTTCGGCCACGCCGGCCTGGCAGGCGTCCTTAAGTTGCTGGTAGGTGGGGCTGCCGGCGCCGTGCTCGGCATTGAGCCAGGCATCGAGTGCGGCATCCAGCGGACGGCCTGCCAGTTGCGCGGTGAACTGCGCGATCTGGCTGCGGAATTCTGTGGGGGACATAGTGGGGGGCTCCGTCTGGTTCGCCAGTTGCCATCACTGGCTTCATGCATTATTGTGCATGTATGAAAAATAGAGCCGCGCCGAAATCATGTCAAGCACTATATTGCATGAATCTGGGTTAACCCCGGAAGTCGACCTGCATCATGATTCAGATGCACGTGCTGCCAACGGCACTGACAAGAACCCGTTTCTGGTCGCGCTGGGCGAGCGTGTGCGCGAGTTGCGCGCCTGCCGCGGCCTGACCCGAAAGGCCGCCGCGCAGGCCGCCGGCGTGTCGGAGCGGCACCTGGCCAACCTGGAATACGGCAGCGGCAACGCTTCCATCCTGGTGCTGCAGCACATTGCCGATGCGCTGCAGTGCTCGCTGGCCGGGCTGCTGGGCGACATCACCACGTCGTCGCCTGAATGGATCCTGTTGCGCGAACTGCTGGAGCACCGCGACGAAGCCACGCTGCGGCGCGTGCGCATTGCCGTGGGCGAGATGCTCGGCACGGGTGGCGAGAATGCCGGCCAGGCTGCGCGCAGCCCGCGTGTGGCGCTGATCGGGCTGCGCGGCGCCGGCAAGAGCACGCTGGGCGGGATGCTGGCCGAAGACCTCGACTTCCCCTTTATTGAGCTGAGCCGCGAGATCGAGAAGTTTGCCGGCTGCAGCATCTCGGAGATCCAGGGCCTGTATGGCATGAACGCCTATCGCCGCTACGAGCGGCGCGCGCTGGAAGAAGCCATCCAGATCTATCCCGAGGCCGTGATCGCCACGCCCGGCGGCCTGGTCTCTGATCCGGCCACCTTCAACCTGTTGCTGGCCCACTGCACCACAGTCTGGCTGCAGGCGGAACCGGAAGACCATATGGAGCGGGTGCGCGAGCAGGGCGACTTCCGCCCGATGGCGGCCAGCAAGGAGGCGATGGAGGACCTGCGCCATATCCTGGCCGGGCGCGCGGCCTTCTATTCCAAGGCGGAGTTCTCGCTGGACACCAGCGCTCAGCCGCTGGAACCCACATTTGCCGCGCTGCGCGAGCTGGTACGCCAGGCCTTGCGCATGCCGTTGTGACGGCAGGGGCGCAATAACCCGGCATCAGGAACGGTGACCCGCACCTCTTGAAGGATCTGCACAATAGTGCTTGCATGAAATCTGATTGATGAACTATAGTTCGTGTTACCAGATTCCTGTTCATGCACGATAGTGCAGTTTCGCAGAGGAGACACCGCCGTGACCACCGCCCCCCGCGTCGATTACCAGACCGCCCCCGCCCAATACAAACACCTGAAGCTGACGTTCGACGGCCCCGTCGCCACGCTGGCGGTGGACATCGACGAGAACGCCGGCCTGCGCCCCGGCTACAAGCTCAAGCTCAACAGCTATGACCTCGGCGTCGACATCGAACTGAACGACGCGCTCAACCGCGTCCGCTTTGAGCACCCGGAAGTGCGCACCGTGGTCGTCACCAGCGGCAAGGACAAGGTGTTCTGCTCCGGCGCCAATATCTTCATGCTGGGCGTCAGCAGCCATGCGTGGAAGGTCAACTTCTGCAAGTTCACCAACGAGACCCGCAACGGCATCGAGGACTCGTCGCAGCACAGCGGCCTGAAGTTCCTGGCCGCGGTCAACGGCGCGTGCGCCGGCGGCGGCTATGAACTGGCGCTGGCCTGCGACGAGATCCTGCTGGTGGACGACCGCTCGTCGGCCGTGAGCCTGCCGGAAGTGCCGCTGCTGGGCGTGCTGCCGGGCACCGGCGGCCTGACCCGCGTGACCGACAAGCGCCATGTGCGCCATGACCTCGCCGATATCTTCTGCACCACCACCGAAGGGGTGCGCGGCCAGCGTGCCAAGGACTGGCGCCTGGTCGACGATATCGCCAAGCCCGCCGTGTTCGCGCAGAAGGTGCAGGAGCGCGCGCTGGCGCTGGCAGCGCAGAGCGATCGTCCGGCCGATGCGCAGGGCGTGGCGCTCGAGCCGATCGAGCGGACGATCGAAGCGGATGCGCTGCGCTATATGCATGTGACGGTCGAGATCGATCGCGCCGGCCGTACCGCGACCTTTACCGTGAAGGCACCCGTCGGTGCGCAACCGCAAAGCATCGAGGAGATCGTCGCCGCCGGCGCCGCCTGGTACCCGCTGCAACTGGCACGCGAACTGGAAGACGCGATCCTGTCGATGCGCACCAATGAACTGGACATCGGCACCTGGCTGATCAAGACCAGCGGCGACGCCGCCGCGGTGCTGGCCACCGACGCCGCGCTGCTGGCGCACAAGGACCACTGGCTGGTGCGCGAGACCATCGGCCTGCTGCGCCGCACGCTGAGCCGCCTGGATGTGTCGTCGCGCAGCCTGTTCGCGCTGATCGAGCCGCAATCGTGCTTTGCCGGCACCTTCCTGGAACTGGCGCTGGCCTGCGACCGCAGCTACCACCTGGCGCTGCCGGACGACGAGGAGCGCGCGCCGAAGATCACCGTGGCGGAAGTCAATTTCGGCCTGTACCCGATGGCTACCGGCCAGAGCCGGCTGGGCCGCCGCTTCTACGACGAGCAGCCCGCGCTGGACGCGGTGCGCGCCAAGGCCGGCCAGCCGCTGGATGCCGATGCCGCGTATGCGCTGGGCCTGGTCACCGCCAACCCCGACGACATCGACTGGACCGACGAAGTGCGCATCGCGCTGGAAGAGCGCGTGGCGATGTCGCCCGATGCGCTCACCGGTATGGAAGCCAACCTGCGCTTCAACGGCCAGGAAAACATGTTCACCCGCATCTTTGGCCGCCTGACCGCATGGCAGAACTGGATCTTCCAGCGCCCCAACGCGGTGGGCGACAAGGGCGCGCTCAAGGTCTACGGCAAGGGCGACAAGGCCGCCTTCGACTGGAACCGCGTCTGATCCAGCCTTACACGACAACCGAATCGTCCCCTGAAGGAGACCACAATGTCCGGCATCAACTACAGCGACAAGATCCCCAACAACGTCAACCTGAGCGAAGACCGCACCCTGCAGCGTGCGCTCGAGCAATGGCAGCCCAACTACCTGAGCTGGTGGAACGACATGGGGCCGGAAGGCTCGCACAGCCATGACATTTATCTGCGCACCGCGATCAGCGTCGATCCGCAGGGCTGGGCCCACTTCGGCCACGTCAAGATGCCGGACTACCGCTGGGGCATCTTCCTGAACCCGGCCGAGGCCAACCGCAAGATCCATTTCGGCGACCACAAGGGCGAAGACGCCTGGCAGGACGTGCCCGGCGAATACCGCGCCAACCTGCGCCGCATCATCGTGACGCAGGGCGATACCGAACCGGCGTCGGTCGAGCAGCAGCGCCACCTGGGCCTCACCGCCCCCAGCATGTACGACCTGCGCAACCTGTTCCAGGTCAACGTGGAAGAGGGCCGCCACCTGTGGGCGATGGTCTACCTGCTGCACAAGTACTTCGGCCGCGACGGCCGCGAGGAGGGCGAGGCCCTGCTGGAGCGCCGCAGCGGCCAGCAGGACAATCCCCGCATCCTGCAGGCGTTCAACGAACAGACCCCGGACTGGCTGTCGTTCTTCATGTTCACCTACTTCACCGACCGCGACGGCAAGTTCCAGCTGTGCGCGCTCGCGGAAAGCGCCTTCGATCCGCTGGCGCGCACCACCAAGTTCATGCTGACCGAAGAAGCGCACCACATGTTCGTGGGCGAGTCCGGCGTGTCGCGCGTGATCCAGCGCACCTGCCAGGTGATGAACGAACTCAAGACCGACGATCCCGCCAAGCTGCGCGCGGCCGGCGTGATCGACCTGCCGACGCTGCAGCGCTACCTGAACTTCCACTACAGCGTCACCATCGACCTGTTCGGCGCCGATGAGTCGAGCAACGCCGCCACCTTCTACAGCACCGGCCTCAAGGGCCGCTACGAAGAAGGCAAGCGCATGGACGACCACGTGCTCAAGGGTCAGACCTACCGCATTCTGCAGGCGCAGAGCGGCCAGCTGACCGAGAAGGAAGTGCCGATGCTCAACGCGCTCAACGAAGTGCTGCGCGACGACTACATCAAGGACAGCATGGGCGGTGTGGAGCGCTGGAACAAGGTCATCGAGAAGGCCGGCATCCCGTTCCGCCTGAAGGTCCCGCACAAGGCCTTCCACCGCAATATCGGCGCGCTGGCCGGCGTGAAGGTGTCGCCGGACGGCCGCGTGATCTCCGACGCCGAATGGCGCGACTTCCGCGACCAGTGGTTGCCCAGTGAAGGCGACCGCGCCTTTGTCGCCAGCCTGATGGGCCGCGTGGTCGAGCCGGGCAAGTTCGCCAACTGGATCGCGCCGCCGGTGATGGGTATCAACCGCCAGCCGGTGGATTTCGAGTACGTGCGGTTCAACTGAGCCACGGCCTTACCCTTTGCTCCCTGTTTGCTCCCCTCTCCCGCTTGCGGGAGAGGGGCCGGGGGAGAGGGCAGGCGCGTCCATGAAGCGCCGCTGCAACAACGACCCTCACCCCGAACGCCCCTGATCCTGTGGAGACCGCCATGGACATGGCAGAAATTCAAGTCATCAAGCAGCACCTGATCGATCCCGAGATCTGCATCCGCTGCAACACCTGCGAAGCCACCTGCCCGGTGGGCGCGATCACGCACGACTCGCGCAACTACGTGGTCGATGCCGACAAGTGCAACCTGTGCATGGCCTGCATTTCCCCGTGCCCGACCGGCTCGATCGACAACTGGCGCGCCATGCCGAAGCTGCGCGCCTACAGCATCGAAGAGCAACTCAGCTGGGACACGCTGCCGGAAGAGCTGACGCCCGAGCAACTGGCCGACCTGGCGCCCGGCGCCGAGCTGCAGACCGCCGCGCCGGAGATTCCCGCCGCGTCGCCGCTGGCCGGCACCGGCGAAGACGCCGTCAACAGCGCCCGCTACGGCGCCACCGTGCCGCCGTGGTCCGCCGCGCATGCCTACACCAACCTGTATGGCGCCAAGTCCCCCAACAAGACCATCACCGCTACCGTGACCGGCAATGTACGCGTGACCGAAGTGGGGCGCGAGTACGACACGCACCACATCGTGCTGGACTTTGGCGCGACCCCGTTCCCGGTGCTGGAAGGCCAGTCCATCGGCATCGTGCCGCCGGGCACCGACGCCGGCGGCCGCCCGCACCATGCCCGCCAGTACTCGATCGCCAGCCCGCGCAACGGCGAGCGTCCCGGTTACAACAACCTGTCGCTGACCATCAAGCGCGTGCTGCAGGACCATGACGGCAACCCGGTGCGCGGCGTGGCCTCCAACTACATGTGCGACCTGAAGGTTGGCGACAAGGTGGAGGTGATCGGCCCGTTCGGCGCCAGCTTCCTGATGCCGAACCACCCGCGCTCCAACATCGTGATGATCTGCACCGGCACCGGCAGCGCGCCGATGCGGGCCATGACCGAATGGCGCCGGCGCTTGCGCAAGGCCGGCAAGTTCGACGGCGGCAAGCTGATGCTGTTTTTCGGGGCGCGCACGCAGGAGGAGCTGCCGTATTTCGGCCCGCTGCAGAACCTGCCCAAGGATTTCATCGACATCAACCTGGCGTTCTCGCGCACGGCGGGGCAGCCGAAGCGCTACGTGCAGGACCTGATGCGCGAGCGCGCGGCGGACCTGGCAGCGTTGCTGGCGGGTCCCGATACCTGCTTCTATGTGTGCGGGCTAAAGAGCATGGAAGAGGGCGTGGTGCTGGCGCTCAGGGACGTCGCGCAGCAGGCGGGGCTGCAATGGGAGGCGCTGGCTGAAGGGTTGAAGCGGGAAGGGCGGCTGCATCTGGAAACGTACTAGATGCAGCCGCGGGCGCGAACCCCTCAATCCGTATCCTGCTGCGCCTTGTGTTTCGATGCCATCTTGTCCTGCTGCGCCGGCGGCACGTTGTCGTAGTGGCTGAACTGGATGGTATAGCTGCCGTGGCCGCCGGTGATGCTGTTCAGCCGTGACTGGTAGTCGTTGAGCTCGGACAGCGGCACCTGGCCGGCCACCACCACGGCGTTGCCGACCGCGGTGCGCGTGCCGTGGACCTGGCCGCGCTTGGTTGAGAGGTCGCCGATGATGTCGCCCATGGCTGTGCCCGGCGCCGTCACCTCGATGTCGACGATCGGTTCCAGCACGCTGGGCCTGGCCTTGAGCACCGCGTCGATAAAGGCCTTGCGCCCGGCGGTCGCGAACGCGACTTCCTTGGAATCGACCGGATGGCTCTTGCCGTCATACACGGTCACGCGCACGTCCTGCATCGGGAAGCCCGCCAGCGGGCCGCTGTCCAGCACCTGGCGGATGCCTTTTTCCACGGCGGGAATGAACTGGCCGGGAATCGCGCCGCCCTTGACCGCATCGACAAAGTCGAAGCCCTCGCCGCGCGCCAGCGGCTCCACGCGCAGCATCACTTCACCGAACTGCCCGGCGCCGCCGGTCTGCTTCTTGTGCCGGTGATGGCCCTCGGCCTTGCCGCCGATGGTTTCGCGATAGGCAATCTTGGGCGGGCGCGTCACCACCTCCAGCTTGTATTGCTCGGTCAGCCGCTCCAGCGCGCAGCGCAGATGGAATTCGCCCAGGCCGAACACCACGGTCTCATTGGTGCCAACCGGATGCTCGACGCGCAGGCACGGGTCTTCCGCGCTGAGCTTGTGCAGCACTTCGGCCAGGCGCTGCTCGTTGCCGCGCCGCGCCGGTTCGATCGCCAGCCCGTAGATGGGAGTTGGGAACTCCAGCGGCGTCAGGTGGATATTGCCGTCCTCGGTGGCGTCGTGCAGCACGGCATCGAAGCCCAGTTCGTCGACCTTGGCCACCGCGCAGATATCGCCCGGGCCGGCCCGCGGGATCTCCTGGGTCTCCTTGCCCTGCAGCCGCAGCAGGTGCGCCACCTTGAACGGCTGGCGCCCGTCGCCGATATAGAGCTGGCTGTCGCGCGTGACCGTGCCCTGGTGGATGCGGAACACCGCCAGCTTGCCGACATAGGGGTCGATCACCACCTTGAAGACATGGGCCAGCACGTGCTTGTCAGGCACGGGCTCGGCGCGCACGGCCTTGCGGTGTTCGCTGCCATCGCCCGTATCGCGATAGAACAGCGGCGGATTGCCTTCAGTCGGGTTGGGCAGCAGTTGCACGAACACGTCGAGCAGTTCCGTGATGCCGGCGCCGGTGGCGGCCGAGGTAAAGCAGATCGGCACCAGGTGGCCTTCGCGAAGCGCGCGCTCGAATGGCGCGTGCAGCTGCTCCGGCGTGATCGCCTCGCCTTGTTCCAGGTACAGCTCCATCAGTTCGGGATCGATCTCGATCACCTGGTCGATCAGCGCATCGTGGGCGGCGGGAACAGATAAAAAATCCGACTCGCCGGCCGGATTGAAGAAGCAGTCCACCACCTGGCTGCCGTTGCCGGCAGGCAGGTTGATCGGCAGGCATTCCTTGCCAAAGGCCTCCTGGATGTCCGCAAGCAGCGCGGGCAGGTCGACCTTGTCGCCGTCGATGCCGTTGACGATGATCATCCGGCACAGCTGGCGCGCCTGCGCCCACGCCATCGCGCGGCGCGTGGTCATCTCGATGCCGGTCTGGGCATTGATGACGATGGCGGCGGTTTCCACCGCCGCCAGCGCGCTGATGGCGAGGCCGGAGAAGTCGGGATAACCGGGGGTGTCAAGCAGGTAGATGCGGGTGTCGCGGTAGTGCAGGTGGGCGGCGGCGGTGGTGAGCGAGCGTTTGTACTTGCGCTCGAGCGGGTCGCTGTCGCACACCGTGGAACCGCGTTCGACGCTGCCGGGCGTGTGCAGGGCACCGCCCTTGTGCAACAGCGCTTCGACCAGCGAGGTCTTGCCGCACCCCGCGTGCCCTAGCAAGGCGACGGTGCGGATGGCATCGGGACTATCGTGCATGGTGGCTCTCGTCCGGCAATGGCTGTCCGGGAATTATTGGCGAAATTCGCCGGAAGCGACATACGCGGATGCCCGACTCGGTGCATTGCCTGACGCAAGATGGCCCGCAAGTGGCGAGGCCGGCGCTCGGTCGGCCTCGTTTCGCGTGTCGCACGGCATGCCCGCATTGCAGCAAACCGTGCGCTGGTGCGCTGCAGCAAGATCAGCGGCGCACGTCGTCGTGGTCGGTCGACACCGCCAGCGCCTGCCACGCGGCCAGTTCGCTTTCCACCTTGCGGTTCTTCTCGGTGATGCGGTAGACCGTGTCCGAGCCCAGCGGCAGCCGCACTGGCGGGGTTTCGCTGTCGGCCAGGGTCAGCAGGGCTGCCGCCAGCTTGGCCGGGTCGCCGGGCTGCTGGTGGTTGGCCGAAGCCATGTGCTCGCGCATTGCCCCGACCGTATCGGCATATGCGGCGATCTCGGTGCGCACGCGCACCAGCGAGCTGGCATCGAGGAAGTCGGTGCGGAAGAAGCCCGGCTCGACCACGGTGGCGCGGATGCCCAGCGGCGACAGTTCCGCATCGAGCGCTTCGGTCAGGCCCTCCACCGCGAACTTGGTGGCGCCATAGACGCCCCAGCCGGGATACGCGGCGTAGCCACCGATCGACGAAATGTTGAGGATGCGGCCGCTGCGCTGACGGCGCATCTGCGGCAGCACCGCACGCGTCACGGTCAGCACGCCGAACACGTTGGTGGCGAACTGCTGCTCGACTTCCTCTGCGGAGGCCTCTTCGACCGCGCCGAGCAGGCCGTAGCCGGCGTTGTTGACCAGCACGTCGATGCGGCCGAAGCGGGCCACGGCGGCCTCGGCGGCGGCGATGGCCTGCGCTTCGTTGGTGACGTCCAGCGCCACGCCCACCAGGTTATCGTGCTCGCCCAGTGCGGCGGTGATGGTTTCCGGGCGGCGCGCGGTGGCGACGACCCGGTCGCCGCGTGCCAGCGCGGCACGGGTCAGTTCCAGGCCGAAGCCGCGCGAAGCGCCGGTGATGAACCAGACCTTGCTGGCAGCGTTGATGGCGTTGATGGCGGTGTTGGTGGTGTTGGCGGACATGGTGAATCTCCTTTCAGGGTGCTCGGTTTGACTGCGATGTCTGATGGCGGGGGCCACGGAGACAAATTTAGGCCGGCAACGCCCACAACACTAGGCGGTGCAATCGCGTTTCAATGACAACTATTAGTTTGGAATGGAAGTCCGGCGCGTCGATTGAGAAAGCCTCAACCGTATGGCAGACTCCCCGGCATGGACAAACTGCCCCCACTGAACGCGTTGCGCGCCTTCGAGGCCGCCGCCCGGCACCTCAGCATCACCACGGCCGCCGAGGAGCTGCACGTCACCCCCGGCGCCGTCAGCCGCCAGATCCGCGCGCTGGAGGACGGGCTGGGCGTGCAGCTGCTGCATCGCGGCCACCGCCAGATCTCGCTCACGCGCACCGGCGAGGACTACTACCGCGCCGTGACCAGGGCGATGGACGACCTGCGCGAGGCCACGCGGCGATTGAGCAAGCGCGCCAAGCGCAAGCAGCTGAAGGTGCGCGCCTACACCACCTTTGCCATGCGCTGGCTGATCCCGCGGCTGTCGAGCTTCCATGCCGCCAATCCCGGCATCGAGGTGCTGCTGACGGCGTCGCTCGATCCGGTCGACTTCCGCAAGGAAGACATCGACGGCGCGATCAGGCTGGGTGACGGCAAGTGGAGCGGCGTGAATACCTACCGGCTGGTGTCGAACATCCTGGTGCCGGTATGCAGCCCGGGGCTGCTGGAGGGCGGGCCGAAGGTGAAGAAGCCCGCCGACCTGCAGCACCAGACCCTGCTGCACTCGATCGCGCGGCCCGACGATTGGGCCCACTGGCTCAAGGCCGCGCGCGCCGACAAGGAGGTCGATGCGCGCAGCGGCATGACCTTCCAGAGCTCGGCCATGGCCTATGCGGCCGCGGCAGAAGGGCAGGGCTTCGCGATCGCGCAGCGCTTCCTGGTGGCGGCGGATCTCGACGCCGGCCGGCTGGTGGCGCCATTCCGCCAGACTGTGGACATGGGCGACTTCACCTACTACCTGCTGACGCCTGCCGATCGCAAGGAGAGCCCGAGCATGGCAGTGTTCCGGCAATGGCTGCTGGCGCAGTTTGACGCTCAGGGTTGAGCGCGCTCACGATGCCGCCGCGACCACGTGTCGCTTTTCCTCGATATCGCCGCAGTGGATAGCGCCCCGAGACGACAGCGCGGCGATTTCGTCGCGGCTGTAGCCAAGCTCGCCCAGCACCGCCTGCGTATGCTGTCCGCAAGCTGGTGCCGGCCGCGATGGCAACGCGTTCTCCTGAGCGCTGTTGATCGGGAATCCCGGCATGCGGATCTCGCCCAGCGTGTCGTGCCGGACGCGCTGCACCATGCGGTTGGCGGCCACCTGCGGATGCGCCATGACGTCCTCGTAGGTCGCCACGGGGGCGCACAGAATGTCGGCGTCCTGGAGCAACGCCAGCCATGTGTCGGTCGCGCGGGTGACGAAGGCACTGGTCAGCACCTCCACCATTGCCGCGCGATTGACCACGCGCAGCGGTGAAGTCGCAAAGCGCGGATCGTCGGCCAGTTCGGGCCGGCCCAGCACATCGCACAACCGGCGCCAGCGCTCGGGCATATAGGCGGCCACCATGACCCAGCCATCGGCGGTGCGGAAGGCCTGGTTGGGCGCTGAGTAGGGCGCCGCGCTGCCCACACGTTCCGGCAGTTGCCCGTCGGCGCAGTAGCTGGTGATGGACGACTGCTGCAGCGCCAGCGCCGCATTGAGCAGGTTGACGTCGAGATGGCCGCCCAGGCCGTCGCGGGCCCGCTGCGCGAGCTTCGCCAACACGCCCACGGAGGCCACGTAGCCGGTCATCACGTCGACGACCGGCGCCTGCACCTTGCACGGCTCGCCGTCGGGCAGGCCGGTCAGGCTCATCAGGCCGGAATCCGCCTGCATGATGCCGTCGACGCCGGCGCGGCTCGCATATGGTCCCTCCTGCCCGTAGGCGGAGATCGAGCAGTAGATCAGCGCGGGGTGTTCGTCCGCCAATTGCGCATGGCCAAGGCCGAGGCGTTCCATCACGCCGGGCCGCATGCTTTCCACCACGATGTCGGCACCCACGATCAGGCGGCGGGCCACGGCCACGCCGTCGGCGGACTTCAGGTCGATCGCCACGCCCAGCTTGTTGCGGTTGAAGCCGTGAAACAGCGCGCTGTCGTCGCCGAGCCAGCCGGGCCCCAGCCCGCGGCCCATCTCACCGCCCGGCGGTTCCACCTTGATGACCCTCGCGCCCATGTCGGCCAGCAGCATGGTGCAGGTCGGCCCGGCGCCGATCTGCGTGAAATCGATGACGGTCAGGCCGTCCAGTGCGTCGCGCAACATGTCATGCCTCCGGTAGGGTGCGGGATCGTTTGAACGTGCCTTGCGCGGTCGCCACCAGCACGCCGGCATCGGTGGTCAGCTCCGCCGAGGCGAAGTACAGGCTCTTGCCGGCGCGGGTGAGTTGCGCCGTGGCGCGCAGCCGGCCCGTGCTGGCCTTGCTGAGATAGCTGATCGTCAGCATGACGGTGACCGCGTGGCCGAGCGTGCCGTCCGGGCCGGCGGGCAACCCGGCGTAGCCGCAGGCGGCGTCGAGCAGCGTGGCGGTGACGCCGCCCTGCACGCTGCCCTGCCGGTTCAGGTGGCGTGGCTCGAGGTCGAGCTCGAAGGTGCAGCGGCTGTCGCCGACGCTGGCCAGGCGGATGCCGAGGTAGTCCAGCAGCGGGTTGTCGGTTGACGGCACCGTGGCGGGATGCATGTTCATAAGGCCACCTTGATGCCGTTGTCCTGGATCAGCCGCTGCCAGCGCGCCATTTCCTTGCCGATATAGGTCTTCAGCTCGGCCGGCGACGACGCCTGCGGCTCGAAGCCTTGCTTTGCCATCTGCTCGGCGATGTCAGGCGATTTCAGCGCGGCCACCAGTGCGGCGTTGAGCTTGTCGACCACTGGCTTCGGCGTCTGCGCCGGCGCCAGCAGGCTGTACCACAGCTCGGCGTCGTAGCCGGCGATGCCTGCTTCCGCAAAGGTCGGCAGGTCGGGCATCAGCGCGGTCCGCTTCTTGCCGGCGATGCCCAGCGCGCGCAGTTTGCCGGCGCGCACATACTGGATCGCCGAAGCAAAGGTCGCGAACGAGATCTGCACTTGCCCGCCCATCAGGTCGGTGATCGACGGCCCGGTGCCGCGATAGGGCACGTGCAGCAGTTCGGTCTTGTTGAGCCTGGCAAAGACTTCACCGGCCAGGTGCTGGGGCGTGCCGTTGCCCGGGCTGCTATAGCTGAGCTTGCCGGGATTGGCGCGGGTGTACTGGATAAAATCCTGCAGCGTGCGGAACGGCTGGTCGGGGTTGGCGACCAGCATGATCGGCACTGACGCGATCCGCCCCACTGGCTCGAAGTCGCGTTCGATGCTGAACGGAATCTTCGTGCCGAGAAACGGGTTCATCGTCACCTGGCTGGATGCGATCACCAGCGTATAGCCGTCCGGCGCCGCGTGGGCGACATAGTCGGCGCCGAGATTGCCGCCCGCGCCGGGCTTGTTCTCGATCACGACGGTCTGGCCCAGCAGCTTGCCCATCTTCGGCGCGATCAGCCGCGCGAGGATATCGTTGCCGCCGCCGGGGGCGAACGGCACCACCAGCGTAATCGGTTTTTGCCTGGGGAAGGGCGCCTGCGCCGCGGCGCCCAGCGCCGTGGCTGCCAGCATGCCGGCCAGCGCCACGCGTGCGAATCGGGTAATGCGGGTCATGGTCTGTCTCCTGTCTGTCTGTTTGCGAACGCTTAGCGCCCGGTGTAGCGGGGCTCGCGCTTCTCGGCGAAGGCCTGCCGGCCTTCGGTGCGGTCCGCGGTATCGCGCAGCACGCCCCAGTAGAGTTCGGTCAGTTGCTGGGCGTCGGCTTCGCTGAGGTGGCTGGTCTGGCGCGACAGCTTCTTGACGGCCTGCACCGCCAGCGGCGCATTGGCGGCGATGCGGGTCGCGATCGCCAGCGCACGGTCGAGCAGCGTGGCAGGCGCCACCGTCTCGGTGACCAGCCCGATGCGCGCGGCCTGCGCCGCGTCGATTCGCTCGCCGGTCAGCACCATCTGCATCGCATGCGCCGCCGGCACGGCCTTCAGCAGGCGATGCAGGCCCGAGACAGCGGGGATTGACCCGACCGCGGCTTCGGGCAGGCCGAAGCTCGCTTGTTCTGACGCGATCCGCGCATCGCATTGCAGCGCTATCTCAAGCCCCGCTCCAAGGCAATGGCCGTTGACCGCCGCGATCAGCGGCTTGAACAGGCCCAGGTCGGTCAGGTCCATCAGCCGGATATAGAGCCCCAGGTCGGCGGCCTGCTCCGGCGCGCGGAACAGTGCTTCCGGATAGGTCGCGGGCGAGCTGCGCGTGCCTTTCAGGTCGGCGCCCGCGCAGAAGGCGCGCGTGCCGGCGCCGGTCAGCACCGCCACGCGCAGGTCGTCGCGGTCGCGCACTTCGATGAGGTGCGCGCGCAGTTCGCGCAGCGCGGCCACGTCCAGCGCATTGAGGGCATCGGGCCGGTCGATCGTTAGCACGGCGACCGCGCCTTCGGTGTGGAGTCGTACAGTCATGGCTTGCCTCCTTACACGCTTGGCGACGACAGGCTGCGGCCGCCACAGACATAGAGCACCTGCCCGGTCACGTAGGACGACTGCGGGTCGAGGAAGAAGCTGACCGCGTTGGCGATATCGTCGGCGGTGCCGATGCGCTGCACCGGGACCGACTTCTGCAGCCGGGCCTGCACGTCGGGCGCGAAGCCGCGGAACAGCGGGGTATCGACGATGCCCGGCGCCACTGCATTGACGGTGATGCCCTTGCTCGCAAACTCGATCGCCAGCGAGCGCGTCAGGCTGACTACGCCGCCCTTGGCCGCGGAGTAGTTAGCCTGTCCGAATCCGCCCAGCCACGCCCGCGACGAGATATTGACCACGCGCCCGTAGCCGCGCTCGACCATGCCGGGCAGCGCCGCGCGGCAGCACAGGAACTGCGAGCGCAGGTTGGTATCGATGACCAGGTCCCAGTCGTCGTCGGTCATCTTCAGGAAGCGCATGTCGCGCACGGCGCCGGCGTTGTTGACCAGGTAGTCGACGCGGCCAGTGCGCGCCTGGATTTGCGCGAAGGCATCGTTGACCGCGGCCGAGTCGGTCAGGTCGGCACTGGCGCCAAAGGCGTTGAAGCCCTCGGCAACCAGCGCACCGACGGCGGTATCGAGCGCGGCGGCGTCGCGGTCGAGCAGGGCCACGGCCAGCCCCTGGCGGGCCAGTTGCGTGGCGATGCCCAGGCCGATGCCGCGCGCTGCGCCGGTGACCACCGCCACATGGGAAGGATCGAAGCGTTGCGTGCCCATCTCAGACTCCCAGCAGGTGGACGGAAGAAGCGGCGTGGTCCACGCCCGCGATGCCGCCGCCGGTGCATTGCGTCAGGCCGATGCGGGTATCCGCCACCTGGCGTTCGCCGGCGCGGCCTTGCAGCTGCCACAGGATCTCGACCATCTGCGCCACGCCGGTGGCGCCCAGCGGATGCCCCTTGGCCAGCAGGCCGCCGCTCGGGTTGACCGGCACGCGCCCGCCCAGGCGCGTCGCGCCGGACTTGAGCAGCGCCACGGCATCGCCACGCGGCGCCAGGCCGAGGGCTTCGTAGTAGAGCAGTTCGGCGATGGTGAAGGCGTCGTGCAGTTCGACCACGTCGACGTCCTGCGGGCCGAGCCCGGCCTGTTCGTAAGCCTGGCGCGCGGCGCGCGCGGTGATCTCGGCATCGAGGATATCGTCGTCGGCCTCCTCGCGCATGCCCGACACCACTACAGACGACAGCACCTTCACCGGCCGCGCCTGCGCCGGCCGGCGCGTGCTCAGCACCACCGACGCCGCGCCATCGACCTGCGACGGGCAGCACTGCAGCAGCGTCAGCGGGTCGGCGATCATGCGCGAGGCCAGCACTTCCTCGACCGTGGTGGTCTTGCGCTGCTGGGCATACGGGTTCAGCGAGCCGTGGTAGCGGTTCTTCACGGCCACTTCAGCGAGGTCGGACGGATTGGCGTCGCGCTCGTGCAGGAAACGCGTGCCGCGCATCGCATACACCGCGGGCAGTACCATGCCGGACTTCGCATAGAGGTCGGTCTTGTGGTCATTGCGCTGCAGCGGGATGGTGCCGCCGCCGAGCGCGGTCAGCTGCTCGATGCCGAAGACCAGCACCGTGTCGTATTGCCCGGCCAGCAGCGCGTGCCGTGCCAGGTGCACGCCGGTGGCGCCGCTGGCGCAGGCGTTCTCGACGTTGTAGACCGGGATGCCCTTGAGCCCCAGATCGCGCACGATCAGCTGGCCGAGGATCATGCCGCCCAGGACGTTGGCGCAGTAGACCGCCTGGATGCGGCCGGCCGGCACGTCGGCATCGGCCAGCGCCTTCAGGATTGCCTGTTGCGCCAGCTCCGGCGCCAGCACGCCGGGGTGCCGGCCAAACGGCGTCATCGCGCCGCCATGGATGTAGATGTCCTGCATCTTGCTTACCTCTCCTTCTCTCGATCGATCAGACCGTGACGGCCTCGAAGACATAGCCCAGCTCGGCGTCATGCCGCTGCGCGTAGCGTTCGCCGATGACCGGACGCGCCGCGCCCTGCAGGCGGCCGAAGATTCGCACCGGCCCGACGAAATCGACATAACCCAGCGCATACGGAGCCAGTCCGCTCTTGGGCGCGGGATGGATCACGGTGAAGCTGTAGAGCACGCCCGTGCCGGTGATGGCGACGGTCTCGTGGCCGTCCGCCAGCGGAGAGTCGGCGGGCAGCGCCGGGAAGATCCACTCGCCGGTGGCGCGGTCACGCGAGGCGAGCAGGTGGGGGACGGGTTCCGCGCTCCAGAGCGGATAGGGCTGGTCTGACATGGCTGTCTCCTGTGGGTTGGCCTTGGCGTAATATTTGTCGTCGGCGGCCTGCGCGACAAACGATATTTCCGGCGCTTTCGCTTGAGAAAAAGTCAAACGAAAAGGCGAGGCAGGGCGTCTGGAAAAGCGCTTTGTCCGGGGATTGGAGTCAGCCGTTCAGGGCTCGTCCTGCCGCGTTGCGTCGACTTCGGACCGGGCGATCACACCCACGCCGATGCGCCATTCAAGGCCGTGCCGCGCAGGCGCGGATTGCCTTCGACCGCACGGGCACCCTCGGTGTACGGATCGAACTTTCGCCCCGGCGTGGCCGAGACCCCGCTGCGGTCGAGCCCGGCGACGAGCGCAGTGGCGCCACTGTCATGCGCGCCTTCGGAGAAGGTGTCGAAGCGGCCCTGCCGCTGGCCGTCGGTGAACACGTCATGCGTGCGCGCTGCCACGCTGGCGGGCGCGCTGTTGCCGGCTTGCGCGGCATTGGCGTTCTGGAGGGAGACGGCGGCCACCAGCGAGATGGCGGCGGGAACAAGGGTGCGTGCGAGTTGGGCAATCATGATGTCGCTCCTGGAGACTGGTCATCAAAGAAAGAGGCGGACGGTGGCTGCTGCGCGTTTCCCGGTGTGGTTCCGGGGATGGCGCTGTGCAGCCGCCGTTGAGACCAATTTAGGCGTGGAGCGAACGTCGCACTAGAGAGTGGAATGGCGTTTCAATAGCAACTTCTGGTTGTCTGTGCTGCGGGGTAGCAGGCTCAGGTCACGACCCCGACCAGCCGTGACAGCGACTGCTCCGCGCCCCGGCCCGCCTCCACCACGAAGTCGATGAAGCGCCGGACCCGCACCGGCATCTGGCTGCGATGCGGGTAGTACATGTACATGCCGACATTGCTGCTGCTGTACCCCGGCAGGATCGCCTTCAGCCGCCCGCTCACGAGGTCGGCGTGGATCATGTAGGCGGGCAGCTGGCCGATGCCCATGCCGGCGCGCACCGCTTCGACCTCGGTTTCCACGTCATTGAAGCTCGCCACGGCAGGCACCTCCTGGTAGATCAGGTCGCCGTCCACCTGCAGCTCCCACGGCACCATGCGCCCGGTCGCGGGGCGGCGGAAGCCGGTGCACTGGTGCTGCGGCAAGTCGTCGAGGGTGGCCGGCTCGCCGTGCCGCGCCAGGTAATCCGGCGCCGCGCAGATGACCAGCGGCAGGTCGCACAGCCGCCGCGCCACCAGGTTCTGGCCGGGGCTGGTGCCGACGCGGAAGCCGACGTCGATCTTGGCTTCGACCAGGTCGGTGAAGAGGTCGCTCAGCACTACATCGAAGGTGATGCCGGGGTATTGTTCGCGAAAGCCCCGCACCAGCGGGACCAGCACGCGGCTGCCGAGCGACGGCGGAGCGGTCAGGCGGATCAGACCGTCGTTGTCGCTCTTGCTGCTGCGGACCTGCTCGAGCGCTTCGTCGAGCTGGCGCATGCCCGGCGCGGCCAGCTCGAACAGGCGTGCGCCTTCTTCCGTCAGGCTGAGCTTGCGCGTGGTCCGGTGCAGCAGGCGCACGCCGAGATGATCCTCCAGCGTGCGCACGGCCTTGCTGGCGGCCTGCGGGGTGACGCCAGCTTCCACCGCGGCGCGGTGGAAGCTGCCGGCGCGTACCACGCCGAGGAAGAGGGTGAGGACACGGGCCTTGTCCATGACTGGCAACGGATGGTGGAGAATGCCGCCATCATAGTGCCGATTTGGGGACAACCGGCGGGCGTGGGCCGCCACAGACCCCGTGCCTGTGAATTGCGGATAGAGCGAACAGAGCGGATTGAGCGGGCAGAGGCGTCTACTTCAGCTCGCAATGCATGCACAGCCCTGGCGGTATGCCTGCAATCCTGAGCGTGTGCGACGCGCGGACTTCAGCGGGAAGGTTCTCCGCGGAG
Organism: Cupriavidus sp. FW305-3-2-15-C-LB2; assembly: GCF_058787575.1. Lineage (NCBI taxonomy): Bacteria > Pseudomonadati > Pseudomonadota > Betaproteobacteria > Burkholderiales > Burkholderiaceae > Cupriavidus > Cupriavidus sp. FW305-3-2-15-C-LB2. The sequence goes on along the minus strand of NZ_JBYSZW010000055.1, from coordinate 7,888 downwards.
ACCAGCTGGAAGCCATAGCGGGCGAAATGACTCGGGCAATTGCTGGTCGCCAGTACGGCGCGACGCACGCCTTGCGCGCGCGCCCGCATCAATACCGCGGAGACCAGGTGAGTCGCCACCCCGAGCTGGCGATATTCGGGAAGGACGGCCACAGACCGGATGACGACGAGATCGTCGTATCGTTCGGCGCCGGCGCATCCAACGATGCGGCCTTCCAGCACGGCAACATGGAAAGTCTCCAGATGCGCTTCGATTTCGTGCTCGTCCAAGCCGCATTGCGCGAGAACCTTCGAAATTGCCGGCAGATCTTGCGTGCCCGCAGAACGAATGCGTAGATCTTTGATCATGATGAAGCCTGTCGCCGGCGGTCCTTGACGCGTGGGCGGATACGGAGTGTTTTGGTGTTGGGGGGGGAAAAGTACCTTATCAATCCCCGGCAGCCTAGGTTTTCGTACACTAGAAAACCCTAGGTCTTCGGGTAAGCCCTTAGAGAAATACATTTCAAAATCGCGTCGAGCCTGCGGATCCCCGCCGACGCCGTCAGTTTGGGCGGCGTCGGCGGCATGTCTCGCACTTGCCGGACTAGTGCTCGACCAGGTGCTCGATGCGGATCGGAAGCTCCCGCACGCGCTTTCCCGTTGCGTGAAACACGGCGTTGGCCACGGCCGGCGCCACGCCCACCAGCGCGATTTCACCTAACCCCTTGACGCCCAGTTCGTTCACATGGGGATCGACCTCGTCGACAAAATGCGCTTCCAGCCCGTGGATATCCAGGTTGACGGGCACGAGGTAATCCGCCATGTGCGCATTCACCGGCCGGCCGTCCCGCGGATCCAGCGCGGTTCGCTCCATCAGCGCCATGCCGATGCCGCCGACCATCCCGCCCGTGCATTGGCTGGCTGCGAGCCGCGGATTCACGATACGACCCGCGCCATAGGCGCCGACCACGCGCCGGACACGGATCGTGCCGACATCGGGATCGATGGCGACTTCGACGAACACGGCACCGAAGGCATGCATGGAAAACCGGCTGCGCACCTCGCCATCCGGGCCTGCCGTGGCGCTCGCTTCGATGGTGCCGTCCGTGCGATCCGCGCGCGCCTGGCGCTGGTCCAGCGCGGCAATGCAGGCCGCGCGCACGGCCGAGCCGACGGACGCGAGGGTCATCGAGCCCCCGTGCGGCGGGGTAGGTGGGAAATCCGAGCGGCCAAGGCTGAAGCGCACGCTGTCCATCGGCAGGCCCAGCGTCTCGGCGGCAATCTGCGTGATCGAGGTGTAGGTGCCGGGCCCCATGTCGCTGGCGGCGGCTTCGACTTCGGCCGTTCCGTCGGCAAGCAGGCGCACGCGGGCGCTGGCCTGGCCGTGGAAGACCGGGTAGCTGGCACAGGCCATCCCCCAGCCGATATGCAGGCGGCCGTCCCGCATCGAGCCGGGCGAGAGCGTGCGGCGGGACCAGCCGAACGCGTCGGCGCCGCGTTCGTAGCAGGCAAGCATGGAGCGACTGGAGAACGGCAGTTGCATGCCCTCGTCGAGCCCGGGTTCATTGCGCCGCCGCAGTTCCAGCGGATCCATCTCGAGGGCGTAGGCCAGCTCGTCCATCGCGCATTCCAGCGCAAAGACGCCGGTGGCCTCGCCCGGACCCCGCATAAAGGTCGGCGTGCCGATGTCCAGCGGCACCAGCCGGTAGCGAGTGCGCACATTGGGACAGCGATAGAGGAACGGCGTCACCGCAGTGAGTGCCTCGGTGAACTGCTCATGGCGGCTGGTTTCGCCGGTGCCTTCGTGCACGATGCCGGTCAGCCTGCCGTCGGGCGTTGCCGACAGCGCAATGCGCTGCACGGTGCGCGGCCGGTGCCCCGTCTGATGGAACATCTGTCGCCGCGACAGCACCAGCTTGACGGGCTTGCCCACTTCGCGCGCGGCGACTGCCGCCAGCGTGACATGCGGCCAGGTGCGCAGGCTGGTGCCGAAGGCGCCGCCGATAAACGGGCAGATGACGTGGACGTTCTCAGCCGGGATGCCGAGGATCGCCGCGATCTCGGCCTGCTCGTTGATCACGAACTGGCTCTTGCTCCAGAGCGTCAGCTGGTCGCCTTGCCAGGCGGCAACGGTGGCGTTCGGTTCGATCGGGAAGTGATTTTCTCGCGCGGCATCGTAGGTGGCGTCGATGCTGACGGCAGCCGCCGCCAGCGCGGCCTCGGGGTCGCCGCGGACCCGGTCCGCCGAATGGGGGCCTGGTTCGCGTCCCGCCTCCGGCACCACGGCTTCGGCGCGCTGGTCGAGCGGGTCGGAGACCGGTGATTCCTCGGCATAGCGAATCAGCAGCAGGCAGGCCGCATGCTCGGCCTGGTCCAGCGTCTGCGCCACGACCACGGCAACCGGCTGGCCATAGAAGCGGACGTGATCGTCCTGCAGGACATGCAGACGTTCGCCGTGTTCCGGATCGATAAAGCCCTTGTGTGGGGCGTACGCCAGTTTCGGCGCGTTTTCGTGCGTCAGTACCGCCAGTACCCCTGGCAGTCGGCGCGCGGCTTCGGCGTCGAGTGCGATCACGCGACCGAGTCCGATCGAAGCGCCCACGATCACCGCGTAGGCCTGTCCTGGCTGGTTGAAGTCGGCGGCATACCGCGCGCTGCCGGTCACCTTGGCGCGCCCGTCGACGCGGGCATGCGGCTGGCCGATATGGTTTGCGTTCATCTGCCTTCTCCTGCGAGTTCGAGGGCCCGTACCACCGTTCGTTGCAGCAGCGCGACCTTGTAGTGGTTACCTGGCAGCGGGGTGGCGCCTGCAATCGTGGTAAGCGCTGCCGCCTCGAAGCTCGCGCGCGTGGGCGGCCTGCCTTGCAGCGCGAGTTCGGCCGCGCGCATGCGCCATGGCCGGGTGCCCACGCCACCGCATGCGAGGCGAGCGGCCTGGATCACGCCATCCCTGACCTCGAAGGCTGCCGCGGCAGATACCAGGGCAAACTCATACGAGGCCCGGTCCCGCACTTTCAGATAGCGCGCAGTCCGTGCATAGGCGAGCGGTGGAACTCGCACCTCGGCAATGAGTTCGCCGGCCTGCAAGGTGTGTTCGAGATGCGGCGTGGTTCCGGGCAGGCGGTAAAGGTCTTCCACGCGGAAATGGCGCGCGCCGTGCGGACCCCGTACGTGGACCACCGCGTCCAGCGCGACCAGGGCAACCGCAAGGTCGGACGGATGCGTTGCGGAGCAATGGTCGCTGGCGCCCAGGATGGCATTGCCCGCGTGCAACCCGTCGATGGCCGCGCAGCCGCTGTCCGGGGTGCGCTTGTTGCAGGCGGCATCGAGCATGCGGAAGTAAGGACAGCGCACGCGCTGGAGCAGGTTGCCGCCGATGCTGGCCATGTTTCGCAACTGGGGAGAGGCGCCCTCGACCAGCGACTCGGCGATCACCGGGTGGAGCCGGCAAACGTCGGGATGCGCGGCGACATCGGACATGCGGGCCAGCGCGCCGATGACCAGCTCGTCGCCCTCCATGCGGATATGGTTCAGCGGCAGCGCGTTGATGTCTACCAGTTGCGTGGGCTGTTCCACGTGCTCGCGCATCAGGTCCACCAGCGTGGTGCCGCCGGCGATGAAGCGGGCCCCGGCCGCGGCCGCCGCCAGCGCTTCAGCTTCCGAGCCGGCTTTCTGCAGTGTGAACGGGATCATGGCAGCATCCTCCCGCCGACCTCGGCGATCGCCGCGACGACCCCCGGGTAAGCCCCGCAACGGCAGATATTGCCGCTCATCCAGAAGCGCACATCGTCGGCGGAGGTGGCATGACCCTCATTGATGCAGGCGACGCCGGACATGATCTGGCCTGCCGTACAGAATCCGCATTGGAAGCCATCGTGCGCGATAAACGCGGCCTGTAGCGGATGCAGCTCGCCGTCGGCCGACGACAGGCCTTCGATCGTGCTCACGTGGGCGTCGTTGTACATGGCGGCCAAAGCCAGGCAGGCGTTGATCCGGCGCCCGTCCACCAGCACCGTGCAGGCCCCGCACGCGCCCTGGTTGCAGCCCTTCTTCGTGCCCGTGAGGTCCAGGCGCTCGCGCAGTACGTCAAGCAGGGATTCGCGCGGATCGATATCGAGGCGATGCAGCGTGCCGTTGACCGTCAGGCACAGCGGCATGCGGGTTGAGCCGTAGCTATCGCCAGGCTGTGGTTGGCTTGCGTCGGAACGAACAGAACTGGACATAGTCGACATTCCTCTTTGCATAGCCCGGATGATTCGGGCGGTTGGGGACAGGGACTTCGCCCGGGCCTGCGCCAGCTTCGGCAGCGAACTGCCGGAACGACTGGGGGCGCATTCTGCAAGTCTCTGCAGGTTCGGCCTGACACTGGCCTGCCTCGGGACCGGAAGGTGTGTGGCTGCCTCGGACTGGTGGGACAGTCGTTGAAACGCTACAGGCACCGGCGGTCATCGCAATAGAACGTGGTTGCGCTGCGGTGGACGATTCTTGCGCTGACTCGTTGGATGATAGGTATGAAAAGGAGGACCAGCCGGCATGGCTTGCGTCAGGTCCCGCGGATTGTGCGGGCCGCTTTACTTCAACCGGATAAATTCATATGCTTTCATGCGCAGCGGGGACCTGGCCCTTGCCCCGACGCTACCGTCGTGGGCCCTTGCGGGGTATGTGCCTATGCGATCGCCGACGAGACATGGCGTGATCGATGCGGAGTTGCCGGTTCGTCCCGATGTCAGCAGCAGCGGACGCCCGTGGGCTGGCATCACCGTGCAGATCCATCACTGGCGCTCGGCCGGATCGGTGTCCTCTCCGGAGCTGGACCACGACATGCTTGCGATGCGACTCGCGGGACACGCCAGGCTTGAGCAGCGGCGACTGGGCCAGGTGCATCGCGGCATCGTCGTTCCCGGCAATATCAGCCTGCACCCGCGGCTGGTCGAATCCAGCTGGAGTTGGGACAGGCCCGGTTCCATCGTCATTGCGAGGATTCCGCAAAGCCTGCTGGCCGAAGCCGCTGATGCCACGATCCGCCAGCCACGCGCCGCGCACAGGCTCCGCAATTGCTTCGGGCAGCGCGACGGCTTCGCCGAGACCATTACCTTTACGCTGGCGCGAGAGATCCAGGCGGTCGCGCATCCGGCGCAAATGCTGATCGCCGAGTCCCTTTCCTGCGCGCTGTCGGCGCATCTAGTGCATCGCTTCAATGTCAGTGACCCGGGCGCCTCGTCACTTCCCGGCGGGCTCCATCCGCAGGCCCTCAGCAGGGTCCTGGACTATATCCACGGTACACCGGAGGTGGTGAAGCTGCAGGCGCTGGCGGATATGGCCAATGTCAGCCGCTTTCATTTTGCGCGCATGTTCAAGCGCAGCATCGGCGAAACGCCGATGGCGTATGTCGAGCGCGTTCGCTTGCTGCGCGCGCGCGAGATGATCCGCTCGGGAGACTATCCGTTGGCATTGGTTGCCACGCTTGTCGGTTTCGCCGACCAGTCTCATTTTGGACGGCGGTTCAAGCGGCATTTCGGATGTACGCCGGGTGAATTTGCCGGGCATAAGGATGCCAGTCAGGGAGCCGCTCTTTAGGCTGTCATGGGGCGGCGGTGGCCATGGCCGGTCCGGCGCCCGTCACCTGCCTCGGGGATTTCATCCATTCCGACGACGCCTTGAACACTTCGCCATGTGAACAATGTCCCACCCCCCAAGGAGACAATCACATGACAAAGCATCCATTCGACCTGAGCGGCAAAGTGGCACTGGTGACCGGCGGCAACGGCGGCATCGGCCTGGGCATTGCCGAAGGGCTGGCCGCGGCCGGCGCCGATATCGCGATCTGGGGCACGAATGCCGACAAGAACGCTGCCGCTGCCGACCGCCTGGCCCAGCATGGGCGCAAGGTGCATACCGAGCTTTGCGACGTCGGCGACGAGCAGGCGGTCGATGCTGCAATGCGGCGCACGGTGGCGGCGCTGGGGCGCATTGACGGCTGCTTTGCCAATGCCGGCGTGGGCAGCGGCAGCAAGGGGCCGTTCGACCAGATGCCGACCGAGGCCTGGCGCAGGACCATGCGCGTCAACCTGGACGGTGCCTTCTTCACGCTGCGCGCCGTGGTGCGGCAGATGCTCGTGCAGGGCGAGGGCGGGGTGCTGTGCAGCACGGCCTCGGTCGCGGCGATTGAAGGCGCGCCGCGCTCCGAGCACTATGCGGCCACCAAGGGCGGCGTGATCTCGATGATGCGGGGGCTGGCGGTGGAGTACGCGCGCAAGGGCATCCGCGCGCACTCGATCCTGCCGGGCTGGATCAGGACCGAGATGACCAGCGTGGCCCAGGGTAACGATGCCTTCCAGGAAATGGTGCACAAGCGCGTGCCGATGCGCCGCTGGGGTGAGGGTAGTGACTTCGCCGGGATTGCGGTGTACCTGATGAGCGCGGCGTCGGCCTACCACACGGGCGATACCTTTGTGATCGACGGGGGCTACACGCTGTTCTGAGGCGGGCCAGAAGCGTGGGCGCGCCAGGCGGCACGCCCACGCGCGAGTTACAGCACGTCGTCCTTCAGGTGATACCAGTGGTACAGCACCCGCTGCCCCATCCTCCGGAACGGCGCGAACATCTGCGATTCCACCATCTCCCGCACATTCGGGAACGGCAGCGGCGAACGGAAGATCGGCAGTTCTGGCAGCGCGGCAGCCTTGCCAGCAATCAACGCCGCCAGCCGCTTGCCAGCCTGCGCGGAGTACATCACGCCATTGCCGCCGTACCCCATTGCGTAATAGATCGACTGCGCCGGATCCGGCTGCGTGATACGCGGCATCATGTCGTGGCTGACATCGACCCAGCCCCACCACGAGTAATCGACCTGGATCCCCTGCAGCGCCGGGAACTTGCGGTGCATGTCGCCGATCAGCTTCTGCTTGTACTGCTCCTGCGGCGCGTCGTTGCCGGTGATGGCGCTGCGGCTGCCGATCTGCAGGCGGCCGTCTGGCATCAGGCGGTAGTAGTGGCGCAGGATGCGGGTGTCGGTGATGACCTGCGTGGTGCGGAAGTTGCACGCGGCCAGTTCGCTGGCCGTGAGCGGGCGCGTGACGATGGAGTTCGACAGGATCGGGAACAGCCGGTTCTTGAGCTCGCGGTGCAGCGTCTGCGAGGTATAGCCGCCGGTGGCCACACCCACCGCACGGGCGCGCACGATGCCGCCGGGGGTGCGCAGGTAATGCACGCCGTTACGCGTTTCCCAGCCGGTCACCGGGCTGGACGGATGCACCCTGGCGCCCAGCTCGCGCGCGCGGCGCAGGTAGCCGAAGGCGAGCTTGCCGGCGTGGATGCCGATGCCTTCGGGCTCATGCATGGCGCCCGCGGCTTCCTTGTCGTCGACATACTCGCGCCGCACGGTGTCGGCGTCCATGATCCGTGCGTCGTACTTGAAGACTTCGCGCAGGAGCTTGGCTTCCTTCTCCAGCGCCGGCATCACCTTGGCGCGGTGCGCGATATACAGGTGGCCGCCGGGCTGCGGGTCGCAGTTGATGTCTTTGATCAGGCCCTTGAAGGTCTCCATGCCGTCGCAGACTTCCTCATGCAGGCGCAGCGCGGTATCCAGGCCGTAGCGCTGGATCCACTGCGAGCGCTTGAGCCGCCCGGACGCGCATTGCGCCTGGCCGCCGTTGCGCGTGCTGCAGCCCCAGCTGACGCGGTTGGCTTCGAGCACGGTGGCCTTGATGCCGTATTCCTGTGCCAGGAAGATGGCGCAGGTCAGGCCGGTGAAGCCCGAGCCGATGATCGCCACATCCACGTCGATGTCGTGCGTGATCGGGCCGTCGTCGGCGGGCGGCTCGCCCGCGGTGCCGATCCAGTAGGTGGGCGCGTACTCGCGGCCGTGGCCGGGATTGGGGGTGTGCAGCGGGTCGTAGGCGGGGTCGTAC
>NZ_JBYSZW010000054.1:0-57578 GCF_058787575.1 Cupriavidus sp. FW305-3-2-15-C-LB2 | reverse complement strand
GCCGCGCAGCCGGCCTCGTCTCCTGCCGCCCCCACCACCCGATAACCATGACCGCATTTTTCCATCGCCAGGACGGCGCGCTTGCCGTCGAGCAGGTGCCGCTGGCGCGCATCGCCGCTGAATTCGGCACGCCCACCTATGTGTACTCGCGCGCGGCGCTGACCGCTGCCTACCAGGCCTACGCCGCCGCCTGCCAGGGCCGCAAGGCGCAGGTCCAGTACGCCATGAAGGCAAACTCCAACCTGGCGGTGCTGCAGGTGTTTGCCAAGCTCGGCGCCGGCTTCGACATCGTCTCGGGCGGCGAACTCAAGCGCGTGCTGGCCGCCGGCGGCGACCCGCGCAAGGTAGTGTTCTCGGGCGTGGGCAAGAGCGCGGCGGAAATGGAACTGGCGCTGGCACATGACGTGCGTTGCTTCAATGTCGAGTCGATCCCCGAGCTGGACCGCCTCAACGAAGTGGCCGGCCGCGTGGGCAAGCGTGCGCGCGTGTCGCTGCGCATCAACCCGGACGTGGATGCCAAGACGCACCCGTATATCTCCACCGGCCTGAAGGGCAACAAGTTCGGCATCGCCTTCGAGGACGTGCTGCCGACCTACCGCGCCGCGGCCGCGCTGCCGCATCTGGAAGTGACTGGCATCGACTGCCATATCGGATCGCAGATCACCGAGGTCGAGCCCTATCTGGAAGCACTGGACAAGGTGCTGGACGTAGTCGAGGCGCTCGAGCGCGACGGCATCCGCCTGGAGCATATCGACGTGGGCGGCGGCCTGGGCATCACCTACACCGACGAAACCCCGCCGGACATCACCGGCTTTGCCACCACGCTGCTGGAACGCGTGGCCGCGCGCGGCCACAGCCACCGCGAGGTGCTGTTCGAGCCGGGCCGCTCGCTGGTGGGCAACGCCGGCGTGCTGCTGACGCAGGTGGAGTTCCTCAAGCCCGGCGCGGCCAAGAACTTCTGCATCGTCGATGCCGCCATGAACGACCTGGCACGCCCGGCCATGTACGAGGCCTACCACCGCATCGAGCCGGTGGTGCTGCGCGACGCGCAAGCGGCGACCTACGACATCGTCGGCCCGGTGTGCGAATCCGGTGACTGGCTCGGCCGCGACCGCGCGCTCGCGGTGCAGCCGGGCGACCTGCTGGCAGTGATGTCGGCCGGCGCCTACGGCTTCACCATGAGCTCCAACTACAACACCCGTCCGCGCGCCGCCGAAGTGATGGTCGATGGCGCCAGCGTGCACCTGGTGCGCGAGCGCGAACTGGTCGAGGACCTGTTCCGCGACGAGCGCCTGCTGCAGGACTAATACCCCAAGCCCGGCCCGCCTACGCGGCGGGCTGGCGCGCCCCCGCGGGCTTGCGCAGCCGCCACCACAGCCGCATCCCCAGCAACACGAACACCACCGCCGCGTAGATCGACACTTCGCCAAAGTCGTTCTTGCCCGCCTTGTGCCACCAGTAGTGCAGGATGGCCAGCACCGCGATCGCATAGACCAGCTTGTGCAGCGCCTGCCAGCGCTTGCCGCCCAGCCAGCGCACCATGCCATTGGTGGAAGTCAGCGCCAGCGGGATCATCAGCATGAAGGCGGTGAAACCCACCGTGATGAAGGGCCGCTTGTACACGTCCTTGATCATGTAGGCGAGGTCAAAGCCGCGGTCCACCCCGATCCACAGCAGGAAGTGCTGCAGGCCGTAGAAGAACGCGAACAGGCCCAGCATGCGCCGCAGCTTGATCAGCCAGTTCCAGCCAGTGAGGCGGCGCATCGGGGTGATGGTCAGCGTCAGGCACAGCATCACCAGCGTCCAGGTGCCGGTGGAGCGCGTCACGAATTCAAGCGGATTGGCGCCGAACTGCTCCGTGGCACCGAGGTACAGCAGCCGTACGAACGGCAGCAGCGCCAGCAGCCAGACCGCAAGCTTGAGCGCGCGCACGCGCTGCGGCGACAGCGTGGCCAGGCCGGCCGGCTTGCGCGCCGCCACGGCGGCGGCGCTGGTGGAAGAGGTAGCCATGCGCTCGCCTTGCATCAGAAGAACTTCTTCAGGTCCATGCCCTGGTACAGCGACGCCACCTGCTGGCCGTAGCCATTGAACGGCAGGGTCTTGCGCTTGGGTGCGAACAACGCGCCAAAGCCGCTGCCGCGCTCCTCGCCGATGCGGCGCTCGGTGGCCTGGCTCCAGCGCGGATGGTCCACGTCCGGATTCACGTTCGAATAGAAGCCGTATTCCTGCGGCGCGGCCAGGTTCCAGCTGGTGGGCGGCTGCTTGTCGACAAAGCGGATCTTCACGATCGACTTGGCGCTCTTGAAGCCGTACTTCCACGGCACCACCATGCGCACCGGCGCGCCGTTCTGGTTGGGCAGGACCTCGCCGTACAGGCCGAAGGTCAGCAGCGCCAGCGGGTGCATGGCCTCGTCCATGCGCAGGCCCTCGCTGTACGGCCAGTCGAGCACGCCGCTGCTGACGCCGGGCATCTGCTTCTTGTCGGCCAGCGTGATGAACTGGATATACCTGGCACCAGGCTGCGGCTCGACGCGCCGGATCAGCTCGGCCAGCGGGTAGCCGACCCACGGGATCACCATCGACCAACCCTCCACGCAGCGCAGGCGGTAGACGCGCTCTTCCATTGCCGCCAGCTTCATCAGCTCGTCCAGGTCATAGACCTTGGGCTTCTTCACCAGCCCCTCCACCGACACCTGCCATGGGCGCGGGCGCAGCGTGCCGGCGTTGCGCGCCGGGTCGGACTTGTCGGTGCCGAATTCGTAGAAGTTGTTGTAGGTGGTGACGTCCTCGAAGGGCGTGCGCTTGTCGGTGATGACATAGGCGTTGTTGGGCGTGGCGGCCAGCTTCTGGCCGTGCTGCCCCTGCGCCAGGGCCTGGCGCGCAAACCACGGCGCCAGCGTGCTGCCGGCTGCGCCGGCCGCGGCCAGCGCCAGCATGCGGCGGCGCGCTTCGAAGACGTGACGGGGCGTGACCTCGCCGGCGGCGATATCGCCGCCGCGCAGCCATTTGGGGGAAGGAATCAGCATGGTTTTCCTCGTTGCCTGGCCGTGCCGGCGCCGGTCGCGCCCACACGCTTGCAGGATTGGACTCTGGCCTTGGTCGGAGAGTGCTGGCCAGTCCTGACAGTTTTTTGTGCCTGCGTCGGAATGCCGCGGGTCATGAGGCGCCAGGCGCACGCAATGTGCCGCCTGCACCTCGCGCGCGGCTATCCGCCCTGGTATTGCTGGTACACCATCTGAGCCACCGTGAGCAGCCGCGCCCGCTCCAGCGGGCCCGCCAGCGCAAAGCCCAGGTCGCGGTCGATCCAGTAGAAGGCCATCATCGGGTCGCGGCCGGCGGCTGGCCGCCTGGAGCCTGCGCCTGGCATGCGCTCGACGCGGAAGCCCGTATCGGGCGTGCCCTGTGCCATGCGCCGCAACTGCAGCGACAGGCGCGTACCGTCGTCCGCTTCATACATCAGGATGGCCGACGGGCCGCCTTCGGCCACGCCCAGGCGGCCGCCAATCAGGTGGAAGCCCTGCGCGCGCAGGTCCGGCACCTGCAGCGCCGTGCCCAGGCGCTTGGACAGCCATGCGATCAGATGGGCCTCTTCCGTCGCCGCGACTTCAACCGGGTGGCGCATTTCCGGAGCGTAGACCGCGTGCGTCGCCAGCGCCTCGCGCGCAAAGCGCTCGCCGGGCGCCAGCACCAGCGTGCTGCCGCCAAGGCGGTCATGCGCCCGCCAGCCGAGAGCGCCGCCCACCGCCAGCAGCGCCACCGACGCGCAGGTGGCCGCCAGCGCCATCGCCCAGCGCGGCCTGGTTCGCGCGGCATTGCGCTTGCGATCTCCGTGCAGCCCCGGCGGCAAGGCCGCGAGCGGTACGGGTTCGTTCAGTACGGGATCCAGCGCCCCGTGCAGGGCATCGGCCTGCCTGCGCCAGACTGCGACCTGTGCCGCCGCCTCCGGGTGCTGCGCCAGGTACGCCTCCACGGCGGCGCGCCGCGCGCCGGAAAGCTGGCCATCGGCGTAGGCATGTAGATCGGCTTCGTGGATGGCGGACATCATTTCACCCGCTGCAGGGGCTTGCCGGAAGCTGCCGGCACGGCAGCGGGCGCCTTGCCGTCGAGCAGCCGCCGCATCTGCTCGCGCGACCGCGCCAGGCGCGACATCACCGTGCCCTGCGGAATATCGAGCACGCGCGCGGCCTCGGCGTACGTCAGTTGTTCCAGGCTGACCAGCAGCAGCACCGCGCGCTGCGCCTCCGGCAGTTGCGCCAGCGCCTGCACCAGGTCACGGCGCAGGCCGGGGTCGTCAGCGGGGGCGCTGACCTCGGGCAGCGTCTCGGTGGTGACCACCAGTTCCTTCCTGCGCACGGTATTCAGGCGCAGGCGGTGCATCAGGGTCAGCAGCCACGGCAGCAGGCCATCGGCGCCGTCGCCCCACCAGGCGCCGGGGCGCAGGCGGAAGCGCCAGCGGTAGCGCAGCGCGCGCTCGAGCGTGTCCTGCACCAGGTCGTCGGCCAGCGCCGCGTCGCCGGTGAGGCCGCGCGCATGGCGCCGCAGCCGCGGCGCCAGCGCGACGAGCTGGCCGTCAAACCCTTCCATGCTGTGGCTGCGGTGGCTGCCGAAGCGTCAGGGCTTGGCCACGTGCCAGACGTTGTTGAGGTTGTCGCCGGTGCGGTCGCCCGGCTTGGCGTCCTTGGCAAAGCGGTACAGCGGCATGCCGCGGTACGCCCACTGCTTGCCGCCGTCATCGCGCGTGATGATGGTGTACTGGCCCGACGCATTGCTGCCAGGCGCGGCCATCAGCGGCGGCCAGTTGGTGGCGCACGGGCCATTGCAGGCGCTCTTGCCGCTGCCGGCGGTGTCGCGGTCGAAGGTGTACAGCGTCAGGCCCTGCGGATCGGTCAGCACGCCACTGGTCACCTTCACCGTGGGCGGCAAGTTGCCGGCGCCGCCGCCACCGCCCAGGCCCATGCCGGAACAACCGGCGAGCAGGACAGCCGCACAGCCGAGCGCGAGCGCGGCGGGACGAACGAGGGATGCTGCAGTGGTAAGACGCACACGTGCCATGATCTTGTTCTCCATGCAAACCGGTGCCGCCAGCCGGCACCGCTCCTCAAGTAAACACCGGATGTGACGCCTTTATTCCATGGGCATCCAGAAAAATTGAAAAAAGACGAAAAAAAACCTGCCCGGAGGCAGGTTCTTGCATTGCAGCATGGCGCCGCGTCACAGTTCGCCGTAGCTGTGCAGGCCCGACAGGAACATGTTGACGCCCAGGAACGCAAAGGTCGTCACCAGCAGGCCGACCAGCGCCCACCAGGCCGCCACCGTGCCGCGCAGGCCCTTCATCAGCCGCATGTGCAGCCACGCCGCGTAGTTCAGCCAGACGATCAGCGCCCAGGTTTCCTTCGGGTCCCAGCTCCAGTAGCCGCCCCAGGCCTCGGCCGCCCACAGCGCGCCCAGGATGGTGGCGATGGTGAAGAAGGCAAAGCCGACTGCAATGGCCTTGTACATCACATCATCGAGCAGTTCCAGCGATGGCAGGCGTTCGGCCAGGATGCCGCGCTGCTTGAGCAGGTAGGCCACCGAGACCATCGCCGCCAGCGCAAAGGTGCCGTAGCCGATAAAGTTGGCCGGCACGTGGATCTTCATCCACCAGCTTTGCAGCGCCGGCACCAGCGGCTGGATCTCCTGCGCATTGCGGCTGACCGTGTACCACAGCAGGAAGCCCACCGCGGCCGACACCACCAGCATCACGAACGGACCCAGCGCGCGCGTGGCGTAGCGGCCTTCGTAGTAGAGGTAGAACAGCGAAGTGATCAGCGTGAACAGCACGAACACTTCATAGAGGTTGGAAATGGGGATGTGGCCGATGTCCGTGCCGATCAGGTAGGACTCGTACCAGCGCACCAGCAGGCCGGTGAAGCCCAGCACCACCGCGCCCCAGCACAGCTTGCTGCCGATGCTGTAGCCCGTGTTCGAGCGCGCCGCCAGCCCGAGCCAGTAGAACAGCGTGGACAGGAACACCAGCGCGCTCATCCACAGGATGGCCGACTGGCTCGACAGGAAGTACTTCAGGAAGAAGGCCTGGTCCGCGCGCGCCAGCTGCCCCTGGTAGAGCTGGATCGCGAACAGCGACAGCGCGGTGAGCGCCAGCATCAGCGGGCGCACCGCCTTCCAGTGCCAGCCGAGCAGCGCGAAGGTAGGCACGGCGCCGATCAGCACGGCCTTGTCGTAGCCATCCATCCACTGCCCGTATTGCGACAGCGCCACGCCGGCGCCAACCGCCAGCGCCAGCGCAAAGAGCCAGTCCACCCAGGTCAGGCGGCGCAGGAAGGAAGGTTCGAGATAGGCCTCGTCAGCGCCGGTGTCGGCGCGCGTGGTGCCGCGCATGGCGGGACCGGCCTGGTTCACATTTGAGGACATAGCGTACCTGCTCAATTCAGTGGGGGGTGCCGGCGGGCTCGGGCGCCTCGCTGCGGCCCCCTGCGGCGCGGCCGATATCGTCACGCAGCGCCGTGAATTCCTTTTCGAAATCCATCGTGCGGCGCTGGGTCGACATCGCCATCAGCACATGGCTGCCAGGCTCGGTGTCGCCCTCGGCGGGCTTGTCTTTCACCCAGATCCAGACCCGGCGCTCGCGGATATAGAACATCGCGAACACGCCCAGCACCAGCAGCAGACAGCCAAGATACACGATGTTCTTGCCCGGCGCACGGGTCAGCTGGAACACGCTGGCCTTGATCTCCTTGAAGTCGTCGAGCTGCAGGAACACCGGCGCGCCGTAGAAGAAACTGTCCGACAGCGCGTTGATGGCCTGCTGCAGGAAGGTGCCGCTCTGGGCGCTGTTGGCCACCACCGGCAGCTTGTCCTGGGCGCGCGCCAGCTGCCACAGCTCCCACATCGAACCGTTCAGGATCTTCAGGAGCACGTCGGCGGCCTTCTGCTGCTCGGCCGGGGGCACGGATTTCTCGAGAAAGGCGGCGATCGCGGTGAAACCGCCCGGGGGCGAATCCGGCGTGGGCCGCGTGGCGCCGGCGAACAGGTCGAGCGCACGCAGCGAGCTTTCGGCCAGCTGGCGGCGCAGGTCGGCCTTGTCATCGCCCGGCATCGACGCCAGCGCAAAGCGACGCGCGGCTTCGCCGCGCAGCGCGCGGTCCTGCAGCGCGGCGCGCAGGCGCATCCAGTCGGCCACGCTGCCCTGGTCGTCGGCGGGGATGCGCAGATAGCGGAATGGTTCGCTGGGCGATTCACGCATGCCGGCCAGGAACACCGACTGGCCGTCCATCTGCACCGGCACCATGTAGTTGTTGAACTCGCGCGCCTGGCCGGTGCGGTCGCGCAGCTTGTACTGCACCGACGGGCCGACATTGCGCAGCGTCTTGGCGCGGTCGGTGCTGGCGGCGGCGCCCAGGTGCTTTTCCAGGGTCTCGTTGAACGATTTGCGCGCCACGCCACGCGCGTCGGGCTTGCCCGAGGCATCGGTGACGTTCTCGATATTCATCAGCCGGAAGTCGCTGAACTCGACCGTCAGGCCATCGCTGTCGGCGTTGGTGCCGGTGCCCGCCAGCGGCTTGTTGCCGCCCACCGCGCCATCGATGGTGAAGGTGGCGTGGCCGCTGCCCTGCATCGGGTAGCCGACGAACTTCAGGCGCGAGCCGCCGTCCTCGAAGCTGGACTGGTAGATGGCGATGCCGTCGACGATCAGCGGCTCGTTCACCTTGATGGTGGCCTCGGTCTGCTTGCCGGTGGCGCGGTCGGTCACGATCACGTCCGAGGCAAACAGCTTGGGCATGCCGGTCTCGTAGAAATCGACCTTGAACTTCTTGAGCGTGATCGCGAAAGGCAGGTCCTGCACCAGCGCGCCGTCCGAGATGTTCAGGATAGCGGTGGAGACGGTCGAGCCCTCGGGCACGTAGGCGTTGCCGCGAAAGCCCGGGTTGCTCGCCGACAGCCGGTGCTGCGGCGGGATCTCGCTGATGACCGCGTTGCCGCTGATCGGGGTCTTGCCGCCCAGCCACATCTGCGCGCGGATCAGCAGGTCGCCGTCCAGCAGGCCGCCAATACAGATCACCACGATGGCGGTGTGCGCCAGGATATAGCCGGCCTTGTTGGCCGCGCCGGCCTTGGCCGCCAGCAGGGTGGCGCCGTCATGCTCGACCGCCTTGAGGCGGTAGCCGCGGTTGCGCAGCAGGGCCGACAGGCGGCTCACCGCCTCGGTGCGCGGGCGCGCGCCGTCGAATTCGCCGCGGTGATGGAAGGCGCGCAGGCTGCGCTCGCGCACATGGTCCTTCCACGAGCGCATGTCCGCCACCATCCTGGGCGCATTGCGGATCAGGCAAAGGCTGGTCGACACCACCAGGAAGGCCAGGATCAGCAGGAACCACCAGGAACCGTAGACCTTCTGCAGCGACAGCGTGTGGAACACATCGGCCCAGAACGGCCCGAACTGGTTGACGTAGTTGGGATACGGCTCGTTCTGCTTGAGCACGGTGCCGATCACGCTGGCGATGGAGATCACCGTCAGCAGCGCGATCGCGAAGCGCATCGAGGACAACAATTCGACCGCGTCGCGCAGCACGCGGTGAGAGGTCTTCAGGTGCAGCCCTGAAGTGGAAGCGGTCGACATGTGCAGGGAAACCTAAAACAACGTGCGGCTGGAAATGAAAAAAGGGCGGACATGCTTTGGCAAGCAGGCCACCCTTTTCGATTGTGACAGGCGCGTTCGGTTGCATGCCGCGGCCCCCCGCCGGAACGGGGGACCGCCAAACCAACGCGCCGGCGCCTGGCGGGCGCCAGCGGAGTCGCGGAATCGTTATCGAACGCCGGCGACGTAATCCGCCACCGCCTTGATCTCGGCATCCGACATCTTGGCGGCGATGGTCGTCATGACCGGGTTGTTCTTGCGGGTGCCCTGGCGGAATGCCACCAGTTGTGCCTCGGTATAGTCCGCCCACTGGCCGCCGATGCGCGGGTACTGGGCGGGGATGCCGGCCGCAGTAGGACCGTGGCAGGCGGCGCAGGCGGGCACGCCCTTGGCTGCGATGCCGCCGCGGTAGATCTTCTGGCCGGCTTCGATGGTGTCCTTGTTCTTGGCGGTGGCCGGCTTGAGCGACTGCTTGGCCAGGTAGGCGCCGACGTTGCGCATTTCCTCGTCGGTCAGCACCGACGCCATCGGCACCATGATCGCGTTGTTGCGTGCCTTGGACTTGAAGTCGGCCAGCTGCTTGTGGACGTACTCGGGATGCTGGGCGGCCAGCTTCGGGTTGGCGGCGGCGGCACTGTTGCCGGCGGCGCCGTGGCAGCTCAGGCAGGCGGGCACATTGCGGTCGGGGGCACCTTGCGTGTACAGCGTTTCACCCTTGGCCGGGTCAGCCTTTGCGGCGGCCTGCTCTGCGGCACATGCCATTCCGGAAAGGGCGGCGGCAGGAACGGCCAAAGCCAGGACACCCAGAATCTTCGCAATGCGGTTCATTCGCACACCTTCTCTGAATTGTTTTGGATACCGTGATGCGTGCCGCCCCGGCGCTTTGCCGGCGGTGAGGACGCGCCGGTGCAAAGGCTGGTATCGTGGCGACCCGCGCGCGGCTGGCGGCAGACCCCGCCAGCCCGCTCCCGCAGCCGCCGCACCCTCCGGTGCAACGCGCAATGCGGGGCAAAGGCCCTGCCCACGATGGAACGACACACTAGGCTTCCCGCCCGGACGACGGCAGCCGAGGCACGCGGCCATGGATGCCACGCGTCACCCGTTCAGGAGACCGTAAACCGGCGTATTGTACAATAAGTTATGTGCCGGATTGATGCCTTGCGCCTTGTCATGCCCCTTTCGGGCTGCGCCAGATCAACCCCGGCGGGCGGCCCAGGCCGCCAGCCATCCCACCCTGGCGAGACCCCGGCCCCGGCATGCGCAATGCGCACAGCCTCCGCGGCCCGCCCCACCGCTCTAGCGCATGTCCCTTCTTCACCAGGCCCGCTTCTTCATCACCGTGAACCACCTGCGCGACCTGCCCGCCACGGCCGTGCCGGAGGTGGCGTTCGCCGGCCGCTCCAACGCCGGCAAGTCCACGGCCATCAACATCCTGTGCAACCAGAAGCGGCTGGCGTTCTCGTCGCGCACCCCCGGGCGCACGCAGCACATCAACTATTTCTCGGTGGCGCCGGTCAAGGCGCCCGACCCGCTCGCCTTCCTGGTCGACCTGCCCGGCTACGGCTATGCCGAGGTCTCGGGCTCGGCCAAGTACCACTGGCAGGGGCTGCTGAGCGACTATGTGCAGACGCGCCAGCAACTGTCCGGCCTGATCCTGATGATGGACGCGCGCCGTCCGTTCACGGATCTCGATTGCCAGATGGTGGAGTGGTTCCTGCCGACGGGGCGCCCCATCCACGTGCTGCTGACCAAGGCCGACAAGCTGACCAACAGCGACAACGCCAAGGCGCTGCGCGAGACCCGCAAGATGCTGCAGGGCTACGCCGAGCAGATGGAAACACCGGTGCCGATGACGGCACAGCTCTTCTCCAGCCTGAAGCGCCGCGGCATCGAAGAGGCGCAGGGCGTGATCGCCGGCTGGCTCAACCTGCCGGAAGCGCAGAAGGCCGAAGCCCGGTCCGCAGCGGAGAAGAGCGAGCCGCCTGCTGCCGATCCCGCAGAGTAATCACCAGGTCAGCACGCAAAAAAAAGCCCCGCTGCAAGCAACGGGGACAAACTTTCCCGCCGCTGGGGCGGGTACCCGCTCAGGGAGGAGTAGCGGGGGACACCGCGCCACGCAGGGCGCAACGCAAAGTGTCCGCGAGTATGATAGCGGGCACGCTCAAAAGTTTAGTTTTTCTTCGGCCAGCGGCTTTGGACCGCGCTTTGCCGCGCGCGCCGTGCTTGCCGGCCCGCTTTCCTGTCCAGCCCTACAGTCAAGAAGCCCGCCATGTCCACCTTCCCCGAATACCGCCCGCGCCGCATGCGCCGCGATGATTTCTCCCGCCGCATGATGCGCGAGCATCGCCTGTCGCCGGACAACCTGATCTACCCCGTCTTCATCCTTGACGGCCAGAACCAGCGCCAGGCGGTGGCGTCGATGCCGGGCGTCGAGCGCGTGTCGGTCGACCTGCTGATGCCGGTGGCCGAAGACTGCGTCAAGCTGGGCATCCCGGTGATCGCGCTGTTCCCGGTGATCGACCCGTCGCTGAAGACGCCGGACGGCATCGAGGCCACCAACCCCGAGGGCCTGGTGCCACGTGCCGTGCGCGCGCTCAAGGACCGCTTCCCCGAGCTCGGCGTGCTCTGCGACGTGGCGCTCGACCCGTACACCAGCCACGGCCAGGACGGCGTGCTGGACGACAACGGCTACGTCATCAACGATGTGACCGTCGAGATCCTGGTGCGCCAGGCATTGGCACAGGCCGAAGCCGGTGTCGACATCGTGGCCCCGTCCGACATGATGGATGGCCGCATCGGCGCGGTGCGCACCGCGCTGGAAGACAACGGCCATATCCATACGCGCATCATGGCGTACTCGGCCAAGTATGCGTCGGCGTTCTACGGCCCCTTCCGCGACGCGGTGGGCTCGGCCGCCAACCTGGGCAAGGGCAACAAGATGACCTACCAGATGGATCCGGCCAATACCGACGAGGCCCTGCGCGAGGTGGCACAGGACATCCTGGAAGGCGCCGACATGGTGATGGTCAAGCCCGGCATGCCGTACCTGGACATCGTGCGCCGCGTGAAGGACGAGTTCCGCTTCCCCACCTACGTCTACCAGGTCAGCGGCGAATACGCGATGCTCAAGGCCGCCGCGCAGAACGGCTGGCTGGACCACGACAAGGTGATGATGGAATCGCTGCTGGCCTTCCGCCGCGCCGGCGCCGACGGCATCCTGACCTATTTCGCGCGCGACGCCGCGCGGCTGCTGACGGCCTGAGCGGCTAACCGACAGAGCGCCTATGGAACTGCTAGGCTTCTCGGCCAGCCAGGTACACCCGCTCGCCTCGCTCACCGAGGCGGGCAACTTCCTCGGCAGCAATGCCGCGTCGCTGTTCGTCTGGGCGGATTTCTCCACCGAAGAAGTCACCGCCGCGCCGGATGCCTGGCGCGAGAGCATGCGCCAGCTTGCCGGCGCGCCGATCCTGGACCTGCACCTGGCCGACGCCACCAATGCCGCGCATCCGTCGTATTTCGACACGACCAATGCGTACGACATGGTGATCTTCCGCAAGCTCACCTTCGAGACCAGCCGCGCCATCGCCGAGGCCGAGCCGCAGGACCCTGTGGCCGGCACGGCGAAGCCGTCCGCTGCCGAGTCCGCCGCCCGCCAGAAGCGCTATCCGCCCGGCTTCCTCCCGGCACTGGCCAAGATCGACACCCAGCCGGTCACGTTTTTCGTGTTCGACACGATGCTGGTCACGGTGCGCTCGGGGCAATCGCGCACCGTTGACCAGGTGCGCCAGCGTCTGATCGAGCTATGCCAGGCACCACGCCCGCAGGCCACGCCCGTGCGTGGCAATGGCCAGCCGCTGCTGCACGGCGTGCGCCCGCCCAGCCGGCCCGAGGACCTGATGCTGCGCCTGCTCAATGCGATGGTCGACCGTTACCTGGAACTGCGCGCGCCGCTGACGCGCCAGCTCGACCGCTGGCAGCGCGCGCTGCTCAATTCGCGCCGCAGCTTCTCAAGCTGGGAGGGACTGCTGGATGCCCGCATCCAGCTGCGCAAGCTGGAGCACCTGAGCGAAGAGCAACGCGACGCGCTGCAGGAATTCCGCGACAGCCTGCTCGACAACCGCTTCAGCAGCGACCAGCCCGGCGGCCCGGCCAATGCGCCGGGGCGTGACGAGGTGCTGCTGGTGCGCATCAACGACGTGATGGAGCATATCCAGCGCGTGCTGGCGCACGCGCGCCGGCTGGAGGATTCGATCGAGTCGGCGGTGCAGATCCACTTCTCCGCGGTGGCGCACCGGACCAACCGCACCATGCGCGCGCTGACGCTGATCACGGCGCTGTTCATGCCGCTGACGCTGATCACCGGTGTCTTCGGCATGAACTTCGACCGCATGCCCTGGCTGCGCGAGCCGCACGGGTTCTGGTGGTCGATCGGCCTGATGGGCGCCGTGGCGCTGGGGCTGGCCGCGCTGTGGGCGCTGGGGCGGCGGCTGGAACGGTAGCCACCGCGCAGCACTAGGTACGCGTCAGGTGCTGGTACGCGTGCCGAAGGCCCGCTCCAGGCTTTCCAGGAAGCGGTTGGCCGACTGGTAGCCGATCACGCGCACCGGGCGCTCGCGCCCGTCAGGCCCGAACAGGATGATGCCGGGCGGCCCGAACAGGCCGAAGCGCTTGAGCAGCGCCTTGTCGTCGGCATTGTTGGCGGTCACGTCCGCCTGCAGCAGCACGATCTCGGACAGCCGCGCGCGCACGCGCGGATCGACGAAGGTCATGCGCTCCATTTCCTTGCAGCTGACGCACCAGTCGGCGTAGAAATCCAGCAGCACCGGCTTGCCTGCGGCGGCGGCCTGCGCCACGCGGGCATCGAGCTCGGCCACGCTGCGCACGCGCTCGAAGCGCACCGTCTGTGCGCCGGCAGCGGCTTCCGCGCCACCGCGTGCCACGCTCAGGTGCGACAGCGGCTGCAGCGGATCGCGCCCGCCCGAGGCCACGCCAATCAGCACGATCGCCGCTGCGATCGCAAACAGCACGCCCACGCCCTTGCCCACCCGCGCCAGGTTGCGCGGATCCGGGCCCAGGCCGTCAAAGGCGCCCAGGAACACCGCCGCCACCAGCAGCAGCGCCGCCAGCGCCAGCATCGAGGCCCAGGCCGGCAGCACCGGCCCCAGCATCCACAGCGCCACACCCAGCAGCAGGAAGCCGAAGAAGCGCTTGGTGACCTCCATCCAGCGCCCGGCCCGCGGCAGCAGGTTGCCCGCGCCCACGCCCACCAGCACCAGCGGCACGCCCATGCCGAGCGCCATGGCGAACAGCGCCGCACCGCCGATCACGGCGTCGCGGGATTGCGCGATATAGGCCAGCGCCCCGGCCAGCGGCGCGGTGACGCAGGGCCCGACGATCAGCGCCGAGATCGCGCCCATTGCCGCCGCACCCGCCACCTGGCCGCCCTGGCGGCGGTTCGACGATTCGGTCAGGCGGGTCTGCCAGCGCTGCGGCAGTTGCAGCTCGTACAGCCCGAACATCGACAGCGCCAGGGCCACCATCAGCGCTGCGAACAGGCCCAGCACCCACGGTGTCTGCAGCGCGGCCGACAGGCCCTCGCCCAGCAGCCCGGCAGCCACGCCGACCGCGGTGTACACCACCGCCATGCCCAGCACGTAGGCCAGCGACACCACCAGCGCACGGCCGCGCGTGACGTGCTCGCCCACCACGATCGAGGACAGGATCGGCACCATCGGCAGCACGCATGGAGTGAACGTCAGCAGCAGGCCCAGGCCGAAGAACAGCGCGGCGATCAGGGCCAGGTTGCGGCTCGCCAGCGCGCCGGCGATGCGGTCGCTGTCGTCGGCGCGCAGCACCGCGGGGGCGGCTGGCGCAGGGGCAGGCACGGCCGCCGGCGCATCCGAGCGCCCGCGCTTGCCGAACAGGTCGGCCAGCCCGCTGCCGCCGACCTTGTACACGCTCTCCATCGGCGGATAGCACAGGCCCTTGTCGGCGCAGCCCTGCGAGGTGACCGTCAGCGACCACTTGCCGTCGGCCGGCGCCGCCTCCACCGGCACGCGGATGACCACGCTGTCGCGGTAGGTCTCCATCTCCTTGCCGAAGGTCTCGTCGAACTTGACCTTGCCCGGCGGATACGCCGGCATTCCCAGCTTCACGTCGGCGGGTTGCGCGGCAAAGGCGAAGCGCTCGCGGTACATGTAGTAGCCGGGGGCAACCTCGAAGCGCACCTCGACAGTCTTGTCGTCAAGCTGGCTCGCGGCGAAGCGGAAGGCCTGCTCCGGCGGCAGGAAGTCGTCTTCGGTGGCGGCATGCGCGCCGCCCGCCAGGCACACCCAGGCCAATGCCGCCAGCAGCGCTGCGGCAATATGCCGCGCCCAGACCTGCCCGCGCGCGCGCTCCGGAAGTGCCAAACCGATTGTCATCTCGCTGTTTCCTGTCTGTCTTGAACTGGGGGGGCGGCGTACCTGCTGCTGCGCTGCGGGCGCGGTTGCCCCTACTTTGCCGGCCCTGAGGCGGTCTCGGTCTCGCTGCTGACCCAGGCCAGGTACGGCGCGTAACCGGCCGTCACCGGCCACGCTATGAGTTCCGGCACGTCGTAGGGGTGATGTTGCCGGATCACGGCCTCCAGCGCAGCGTAACGTGCACGCGTGGTCTTGATCAGCAGCGGCCACTCCTGCGCGCGCTCCAGCTTGCCCTGCCACCAGTACTCGGACTCGACCGGCGCCAGGCGGTTCACGCAGGCGGCGGCGCGCGCCTCCAGCACTACCTGCGACAGGTGCGCCGCGGTCTCGGCATCTGGAGTATTGGTGATCACGACGATCACCTCGGCCGGATCGCCCGGGGCGCCGGCATCCGGCTGGCTGGCATGGCTTTGCATCGACATCTCCTTGCGGCAGGCACGGCGGCGGCCCAAAAACAAAAGAGCCAGGCAGATGCCTGGCTCGATTGTAAGCGGTGTGCCCGTACCCGTCGCCGCAGCGGCGGGCGGGAAACTACCTTATTCCGCGGCTTCTTCAGCCGGGGCTTCGGTGATTTCCGGACGATCCACCAGTTCGACCAGCGCCATCGGCGCATTGTCGCCCTGACGGAAACCGAACTTCAGGATGCGGGTGTAGCCGCCCGGACGGGTGGCGTAGCGCGGGCCCAGTTCGGTGAACAGCTTGGTGACCATGTCGCGGTCGCGCAGACGGGCGAAAGCCAGGCGGCGGTTGGCAACGGTGTCCTTCTTGGCCAGCGTGATCAGCGGCTCGACAACCTTGCGCAGTTCCTTGGCCTTGGGCACGGTGGTCTTGATCAGCTCGTGCTGGAACAGCGAGTTGGACATGTTGCGCAGCATCGCGAGACGGTGCGACGAGGTGCGGTTCAGTTTCCGCAGACCATGACGGTGACGCATGATGATTCCTTTCAGTTAAGTGTTTGACCAGCTCTTCTATCGTCCGATGCGGCTGGACGCGGGCCGGTAGTCATACGAGCCCTGGCACGAAGCCAGGGCGGTTACCGCGGTGCGGGACCAATGCCCCGCGCCACAATTACTTCTCCAGACCTGCGGGCGGCCAGTTCTCGAGCTTCATGCCGAGGGTCAGGCCACGCGATGCGAGGACTTCCTTGATCTCGTTGAGCGACTTGCGACCCAGGTTCGGGGTCTTGAGCAGTTCGTTCTCGGTACGCTGGATCAGGTCGCCGATGTAGTAGATGTTCTCGGCCTTCAGGCAGTTGGCCGAACGCACCGTCAGCTCCAGGTCGTCGACCGGGCGCAGCAGGATCGGATCGATCTGCGGCGTGCGGCTCGATGCAGCCTCGGCTGCCGACTCGGTGCCTTCCAGCGCGGCGAACACGGACAGCTGGTCGACCAGGATGCGGGCCGACTGGCGGATCGCTTCCTCGGGCGAGATCACGCCGTCGGTTTCGATGTTCATCACCAGCTTGTCCAGGTCGGTACGCTGTTCCACGCGAGCGGATTCAACCGCGTACGAGACGCGGCGCACCGGCGAGAACGAAGCGTCCAGCACGATGCGGCCGATGACCTTGCCCGACTCGTCGCCGAACTTGCGCACGTTGCCCGGCACATAGCCGCGGCCTTGCTCGACCTTGATCTGCATGTCCAGCTTGCCGCCGGCGGACAGATGGGCGATCACGTGGTTCGGGTTGATGATCTCGACGTCGTGCGGCAGCTCGATATCGGCAGCCGTGACCACGCCTTCGCCATCCTTGCGCAGCGACACCGTGACTTCGTCGCGGTTGTGCAGCTTGAACACCACGCCCTTCAGATTGAGCAGCAGGTTGACGACGTCTTCCTGCACGCCGTCGATGGTGGAATACTCGTGGACCACCCCAGCGATCGTGACTTCGGTCGGTGCATAACCGACCATCGACGACAGCAGCACGCGACGCAGGGCGTTACCGAGCGTATGGCCGTAGCCGCGCTCGAACGGCTCCATCACGACTTTGGCGTGATGGTCGCCCAGAGGCTCGACGGCGATGATTTTTGGCTTGAGGAGTGCTGTTTGCATTAGGTTGTCCTTTTCAATACCCTCGGCTCGTTACACCGATAAGGCTGACGTTTGGAACCTGAAAATCCCATCGCGAGATGGGCGAAGCCCGACCGCGCGTACAGCGCGTCGGGCTGGAAGGGAAGCTTTGCGGCGAACGCAAGCTCTGGGCCGTTCCGCTCGCGTGATTAACGCGAGTACAGTTCGACGATCAGGCTTTCGTTGATGTCGCCCGAGATATCGGCGCGATCCGGCACTTGCTTGAAGGTACCTTCGAACTTCTTCGAATCCACCGCCACCCAGGTCGGGAAGCCCGACTGCTCGGCCAGCGACAGCGCTTCAGCGATACGGACTTGCTTCTTCGACTGTTCGCGGATGGTGACGACGTCGCCAGACTTGATCTGGGCCGACGGCACGTTCAGGGTCTGACCGTTCACCAGGATCGCCTTGTGCGACACCAGCTGGCGCGCTTCAGCGCGGGTCGAACCAAAGCCCATGCGGTACACAACGTTGTCCAGGCGCGATTCCAGCAGTTGCAGCAGGTTTTCGCCGGTGTTGCCCTTGCGGCGGTCGGCTTCGGCGAAGTAGCGGCGGAACTGGCGCTCGAGCACACCATAGATGCGCTTGACCTTCTGCTTTTCACGCAGCTGGTTGCCGTAGTCGGAGGTGCGTGCACCCGAGGTGCGGCCGTGCTGGCCCGGCTTGCTGTCCAGCTTGCACTTGTCGGCGAGCGAGCGACGGGCGCTCTTCAGGAACAGGTCGGTGCCTTCACGGCGGGAAAGTTTGGCCTTCGGGCCGGTATAACGTGCCACGTTGTCTTCCTTTGATCGATCGCGACGCCTTCAAGACGCGCCGCGAGTCCGTCAACGCAGTACTTCCGCAGTGCAATTCTGCACCCGGGGAGACCGTGACGGACGGTGGGCTTATTAAGCGCGCCCCGTTGCCGGGTACGACGCTACAAGCATTTACAGTGCGCCGGCATGGGAATGTGCCGCAAGAGACATTCCCTCGACGCAAAACGAAAACCTGCCGCATTAAAATGCAGCAGGTCAACGCGCGATACTACCATATCCGAAACCGGCAGGTAAACCCACCGGGCCCGGACACACCAACGCTCAGATGCGGCGGCGCTTCGGCGGACGGCAGCCGTTGTGCGGAATCGGCGTGACGTCTTCGATGATCGCGATCTTGATGCCCAGCGCGTTCAGCGCGCGGACAGCCGATTCACGACCCGGGCCGGGGCCCTTGATGCGCACTTCCAGGTTCTTGATGCCCTGGTCTTGCGCCACGCGACCGGCGTTCTCGGCAGCAACCTGGGCAGCGAACGGGGTCGACTTGCGCGAACCCTTGAAGCCCTGGCCACCGGCGGTCGCCCACGACAGGGCGTTGCCCTGGCGGTCGGTGATCGTGATGATGGTGTTGTTGAACGAGGCGTGGACGTGCGCAATGCCGTCGGCAACGTTCTTCTTGACCTTTTTACGCGCGCGAGCGGCGTTATTCGGACCTTTTGCCATTAGTTTCTTCCTCTGCCTTCGGCTTTACTTCTTCAGAGCCACGCCGGCCTTGCGCGGACCCTTGCGGGTGCGGGCATTGGTCCGGGTACGCTGACCGCGCATGGGCAGGCCCTTGCGGTGACGCATGCCACGATAGCAACCAAGGTCCATCAGACGCTTGATGTTCATCGTGGTTTCACGACGCAGGTCACCCTCGACCGTGACCTTGCCCACTTCGTCACGAAGCTTTTCCAGGTCGGCGTCGGTCAGATCCTTGACCTTCTTGTCAAACGGTACACCGGTGGCCTCGCAAATCTTGCGAGCGCGCGAGCGGCCGACACCATAAATGGCCGTCAGGCCGATTTCGGTGTGCTTGTGGTTCGGGATGTTAACCCCTGCGATACGTGCCATTCGTCAATCCTCTTTCCGATTAGCCTTGGCGTTGCTTGTGGCGGGGATCCGACGAGCAGATCACGCGCACGACACCGTTGCGCTTGATGATTTTGCAGTTGCGGCAAATGCGCTTAACAGAAGCCAGCACTTTCATAATTTTCCTCTTCCTTCAATTCCTGTTCGCTCACTTCGTCCGGAAGACGATTCGTGCGCGCGACAGATCATATGGGGTCAGCTCGACCGTCACCTTGTCACCCGGAAGAATCCGGATGTAGTTCATTCGCATCTTGCCGGAGATATGGCCCAGTACTACATGGCCATTTTCCAACTTGACCCGGAACGTCGCATTGGGAAGGTTTTCCAGGACCTCCCCCTGCATCTGGATGACGTCGTCTTTTGCCATACCTAGCCTGTACCGATCCGAAGTCAGCGCAAGGTCAGATTGCCCTTGAAATTCGCCTTCTTCAGCAGCGACTCATATTGCTGCGACATCACGTAAGACTGAACCTGAGCCATGAAGTCCATCGTGACGACCACGATGATCAGCAGCGAGGTTCCGCCAAAGTAGAACGGAACGTTCCACCGCAGCACCAGGAATTCCGGCAACAGGCAGACCAGTGTGATATAGACCGCACCAGCCAGCGTCAGGCGCACCAGAATCTTGTCGATATAGCGCGTCGTCTGCTCGCCCGGACGAATGCCCGGAATGAAGGCACCGCTTTTCTTCAGGTTGTCTGCCACTTCACGGCTGTTGTACACCAGGGCCGTGTAGAAGAAGCAGAAAAATACAATCGCAGCAGCGTACAGCAGGATGTAGACCGGCTGGCCCGGCGACAGCGTGGCAGCCAGGTCCTTGATGAACCCGCCAACCGAGCCCGTCGCATCGGACGTGAACCAGCCCGCGATCGTCGCCGGGAACAGGATGATCGACGATGCGAAGATCGGCGGAATCACCCCTGCCATGTTCAGCTTCAGCGGCAGGTGCGACGACTGGCCGCCGTACACCTTGTTGCCGACCTGACGCTTGGCATAGTTCACCAGGATCTTGCGCTGGCCTCGCTCGACGAACACCACGGCGAAGGTCACACCGATCACGATCGCCACGATGAAAATCGCTGCGATGATGCTCATGGAACCCGTGCGGACCAGTTCGAACAGTCCGCCGATCGCGTTGGGCAGGCCCGCCGCGATACCGCCGAAGATGATGATCGAGATGCCGTTGCCCAGACCACGCTCGGTGATCTGCTCACCCAGCCACATCAGGAACATCGTGCCGGTCACCAGCGTAATCACTGCCGTGGCCCGGAACATCAGGCCCGGATCCAGCACCAGCCCAGGCTGCGACTCCAGCGCCACCGCAATCGACAGCGCCTGGAACGTGGCCAGGACCACGGTGCCGTAGCGCGTGTACTGCGTGATCTTGCGTTGCCCTGCCTGCCCTTCCTTCTTCAGCGCCTCCAGCTGCGGCAGCACGATCGTCAGCAACTGCATGATGATCGACGCCGAGATGTACGGCATGATGCCGAGCGCGAAGACGGTAAAGCGCGACAGCGCCCCGCCCGAGAACAGGTTGAACATCCCGAGGATGCCACCCGACTGACTCTGGAAAAGCTTCGCAAGCTGCTCCGGATCGATACCGGGCACCGGAATATGAGCGCCGATGCGGTACACGATCAGGGCCAGCACCAGGAACATCAGCCGGCGCTTGAGGTCGCCGTACTTCGCCGTGTTCCTGGCTTGCGCGCTTGCATTGGGTTTCGCCGTGGCCAAACGATGCTCCGACTATAACTGCCTATGCTGCGATAAATGCCTGTCAGGCTGCGATCTGGCCGCCGGCAGCTTCGATCGCGGCCTTGGCGCCAGCGGTGGCGCCCAGACCCTTGATCGTCACCTTGCGGGTCAGTTCGCCAGCCTTGATGACCTTGGCGCTCTTGACCAGCTCGCCCACCAGGCCAGCTTGCTTCAGGACCAGCAGGTCGACTTCGGCCGCTTCCAGGCGCTCGATGTCACGCAGCGTGACTTCGGCGTTGAACGCCTTGGTCAGCGAGGTGAAGCCGCGCTTGGGCAGGCGACGATACAGCGGCATTTGACCGCCTTCGAAGCCCACCTTGTGGAAGCCGCCCGAACGCGACTTCTGACCCTTGTGACCGCGACCGGCAGTCTTGCCCAGGCCGGAGCCGATACCGCGACCGACGCGACGCTTGGCGTGCTTCGAACCGGCGGCCGGTTTCAGGTTGTTCAGTTGCATCTTGCTCTCCGAGTTCCCGGTATCAGGCCAGAACCTTGACCAGGTACGAGACCTTGTTGATCATGCCGCGCACAGCGGGCGTGTCCTGCAGCTCCGACACCGAGTTGATGCGGCGCAGGCCCAGGCCACGAACAGTGGCGCGATGATCCTCGCGCGTGCCGATCAGGCTGCGCACGAGTTGCACTTTTACGGTTTTCTGCGACATTGCGTTCACCTTAACCCAGGATGTCTTCGACCGACTTGCCACGCTTTGCGGCGATTTCGCCCGGCGTGCTCATCTTCTGAAGGCCGTCCAGCGTGGCGCGAACCATGTTGTACGGGTTGGTGGAGCCGTGCGACTTGGTCACCACGTTGGTGACGCCCATCACTTCGAAGATCGCGCGCATCGGGCCGCCGGCGATCACGCCGGTACCTTCCTTGGCGGGCATCATCAGCACCTTGGCGGCGCCGTGCTTGCCAACGACTTCGTGTTGCAGCGTGCCGTTCTTCAGCGAGACCTTGACCATCTTGCGACGGGCTTCGTCCATTGCCTTCTGAACAGCAACCGGCACTTCCTTAGCCTTGCCCTTGCCCATGCCGATGCGGCCATCGCCGTCACCAACCACGGTCAGCGCAGCGAAACCGAGAATCCGGCCACCCTTCACCACCTTGGTGACGCGGTTGACCGAGATCATCTTCTCGCGGAGGCCGTCGTCGCGTTCGTCCTGTTGGACTTTTGCTTGCATCTTTGCCATGACGTATCTCTCTCTATGCGCTTAGAACTTCAGGCCGGCTTCGCGGGCGGCGTCTGCCAGGGCCTTGACGCGGCCATGGAAACGGAAGCCGGCGCGATCGAACGCGACAGTTTCCACGCCGGCAGCCTTCGCCTTCTCGGCGATGCGCTTGCCAACCACGGTGGCGGCAGCGGCGGTAGCGCCCTTGCCATCCAGTTCCTTGCGCACTTCCACCTCGGCGGTCGACGCGGAAGCCAGCACCTTGGTGCCGCACTCCGAGAAAACCTGGGCGTAAATATGCGAATTCGTACGGAACACGGTCAGACGATTGACTTTCATCTCCGCGATCTTGGCGCGGGTCTGACGTGCACGGCGCAAACGAGCGTCTTTCTTGTTCATCATTGCACCCCTTACTTCTTCTTGGTTTCCTTCAGGATGACGCGCTCGTCCGAGTAACGCACACCCTTGCCCTTGTAGGGCTCAGGCGGGCGGTACGCGCGGACTTCCGCGGCAACCTGACCGACTTTCTGCTTGTCCGCACCCTTGATGATGATCTCGGTCTGCGTCGGCGTTTCCGCCTTCACGCCTTCCGGCATCTCATGGATCA
Organism: Cupriavidus sp. FW305-3-2-15-C-LB2; assembly: GCF_058787575.1. Classification (NCBI taxonomy): domain Bacteria; kingdom Pseudomonadati; phylum Pseudomonadota; class Betaproteobacteria; order Burkholderiales; family Burkholderiaceae; genus Cupriavidus; species Cupriavidus sp. FW305-3-2-15-C-LB2. The sequence goes on along the minus strand of NZ_JBYSZW010000054.1, from coordinate 35,003 downwards.
CGTCGTGCGAGAAACCAAGCTGGAGCTTCAGCGCAGCGCCTTGCAGCTGGGCACGATAGCCCACGCCGACGAGGTTCAGCTTGCGCTCGAAACCGGTGGTTACGCCCTTGACCATGTTGGCCACCAGAGCACGCATGGTGCCCTGCAGAGCGTTTGCTTCACGCGATTCGTCAGCCGGGCTGAAGGTCAGCGTGTCGTTCTCGACATTGACCTTGACCAGGCTGTGAATCGGCTGCGACAGCGTACCGAGCGGGCCCTTTACGGAGAGCACGCCAGCCGCCACGTTCACTTCCGCGCCCTTGGGGAGCGCGATGGGAGCCTTACCTACACGGGACATGGTTCTCTCCTTAAGCGACGTAGCAGAGAACTTCGCCGCCCACGCCAGTGGCGCGAGCCTTGCGGTCGGTCATCAGACCCTGCGGGGTCGAAATGATCGCCACACCCAGGCCGTTCATCACTTGCGGGATGTCGCTGCGGCCCTTGTACACGCGCAGGCCGGGCTTCGAGACGCGCTCAATGCGCTCGATGACCGGACGGCCGGCGTAGTACTTGAGACCGATGCTCAGTTGTGCCTTGCCGCCATCTTCCTGGACGGCGTAGTCGTCGATGTAGCCTTCGTCCTTCAGGACCTTGGCGATTGCCACTTTCAGCTTCGACGACGGCATGACAACCGACGCTTTCTGCACGCCCTGGGCGTTGCGGATGCGCGTCAGCATATCGGCGATAGGATCGCTCATGCTCATACTGTTTCTCCTGTAGCCTGTGCGTAATTACCAGCTGGCTTTCGTCAGACCCGGGATTTCGCCCTTGAAGGCGATTTCGCGGATCTTGTTACGCGCCAGGCCAAACTTGCGGAAGGTACCGCGGGGACGACCGGTGATCGCGCAGCGGTTACGCTGGCGAGTCGGGTTCGCGTTGCGCGGGAGCTGTTGCAGCTCGAGACGCGCGCTGTAACGCTCTTCTTCCGACTTCTCTTGGTCATCGATAATGGCCTTGAGGTTGGCGCGCTTGGCGGCATACTTCGCCACCAGCTTGGCGCGCTTCTTCTCACGTTCAATCAGAGCCAGTTTAGCCACGGTTACCCCTTAATTGCGGAACGGGAACTTGAACGCACCGAGGAGTGCCTTGGCTTCCTCGTCGTTCTTTGCCGTCGTCGTGATGCTGATGTTCAGACCACGCAGTGCGTCGATCTTGTCGTACTCGATTTCGGGGAAAATGATCTGCTCTTTCACACCGATGTTGTAGTTGCCACGACCGTCGAACGACCGGCCCGACACACCACGGAAGTCACGCACGCGCGGCAGGGCCACGGTAACGAAACGATCGAGGAATTCGAACATGCGCTCGCCGCGCAGGGTCACCATCGCACCGATGGGGTAGCCCTGACGGATCTTGAAGCCGGCGATAGCCTTCTTGGCCTTCGTCACGACCGGCTTCTGACCGGCGATCTTGGTCAGGTCGCCGACGGCGTTCTCAATGATCTTCTTGTCATTGATGGCTTCGCCAAGACCCATGTTCAGGGTGATCTTGGTGATGCGCGGCACTTCCATGACCGACTTGTAGCCGAACTGTTCGATCAGCTTCGGCACAACCTGTTCTTTGTAAAACTCTTGCAGACGTGCTGCCATGCTCAACTCCTATACGTGCCCAGAATCAAGCTGCCACGACGGCGCCGGTGGTCTTCAGCACGCGCACGCGCTTGCCGTCTTCCACCTTGATGCCGACGCGCGACGGCTTGCCATTGGCATCCACGAGCGCAACGTTGGAAATATGCAGCGGCATGACCTTGTCGACCACACCACCGGTAGTGCCCAGCATCGGGTTCGGGCGGGCATGCTTCTTGGCGATGTTCACGCCTTGCACCGCAACCTTGTCGCCCAGGACGGCTTGCACGGTACCGCGCTTGCCCTTGTCCTTGCCGGTCAGCACAATGACTTCGTCGCCTTTGCGAATCTTGTTCATGGCGGCTCCTTACAGCACTTCCGGAGCGAGCGACACGATCTTCATGAAGCGCTCGGTACGGAGTTCACGAGTCACCGGCCCGAAGATACGGGTGCCGATCGGCTCGAGCTTGTTGTTCAGCAGGACGGCGGCGTTGCCGTCGAACTTGATCAGCGAACCGTCAGCGCGGCGCACGCCCTTGGCGGTACGCACGACGACGGCGTTGTAGATGTCGCCCTTCTTCACGCGACCGCGCGGCGCTGCGTCCTTGACGGTCACCTTGATGATGTCGCCAACGCTTGCGTAGCGGCGCTTGGAGCCACCCAGCACCTTGATGCACAGCACTTCGCGCGCACCAGTGTTATCGGCTACTTCGAGCCGGCTTTCTGTCTGAATCATGGTGTTTGTCTTCCCAACTTAATCCGTCAGGTGCAAAAAGCGCCCATCGGTCAGTCTTGGTCCCGTCGGCTCCGGCATTGCGCCAGCTCCGTATGGGTTGATCAACTTTGAAGTCGGTAGGAACCACGCGATCTCAACTATTTGTTGAGGGCGCTCGGTCCTGGCTCGCTTCACAGGCCCGCCCGGGTGGTAATGCAAAGGCGAACGCAACAAAGCGGAAGTCCAGGATTATAGCTACATAATCCTGGACTTGCAAGTCAAGCTAAGAACGTGTTGTTCTTAGATGACGCGTGCAGCCTCTACCAGCCGGGAAACCACCCAGGACTTGGTCCGCGACAGCGGACGGCCTTCCTGGATCTCGACCTTGTCGCCTTCCTTGTACTGGTTGGCTTCGTCGTGTGCGTGGTACTTCTTCGAACGCAGCACGTACTTGCCGTACAGAGGATGCTTGACGCGGTTTTCCACCAAGACCGTAACGGTCTTGTCCATCTTGTCGCTCACGACACGGCCGACCAGGGTACGGCGAAGCGACTTTTCCGTTTGTGCAGCTTCAGTCATTTCGCGTTTGCCTTTTGAGTCAGCACGGTTTGCACACGCGCGATGTCCTTGCGAACCTTCTTCAGCTGGCTGGTGTTCTGCAGCTGTTGGGTCGCCTTTTGCATGCGCAGGCTAAATTGGGCCTTCAGCAGCTCGGAGAGCTCCTGGTTCAGCCCGGCGGCGTCCTTGCCGCGAAGTTCGGATGCTTTCATCCCTGCTCTCCTTACGTCCCGACCTGGCGCACCACGAAATTGGTGGCGATCGGCAGCTTGGCGGCCGCGAGGCGGAACGCCTCACGTGCCAGGTCTTCGCTCACGCCATCCATTTCGTACAGCATCTTACCCGGCTGGATTTCAGCCACGTAGTACTCCGGATTGCCCTTACCGTTACCCATACGGACTTCGGCAGGCTTCTTCGAGATCGGCTTGTCCGGGAAAATCCGGATCCAGATGCGGCCGCCACGCTTGATGTGGCGGGTCATCGCACGACGTGCCGACTCGATCTGACGAGCGGTCAGGCGGCCACGGCCCATGGCCTTCAGGCCGAATTCGCCGAAAGACACGGCGTTACCACGGGTAGCCTTACCCGTGTTGCGGCCTTTCTGCTCCTTGCGGTATTTTCTGCGCTTAGGTTGCAGCATCGTTATTCTCCACTCTTCGCATCTGCGCCAGGCGCAGCGCGGCGACCGGCACCGGCACCGCCGCGGCGGTTGCCACCCGGACGGCCTTCGCCTTCACGGCGGCGGCCTTCCGGACGACCCGGGCGACGACGACGGTCGTCCTGCGGCTCTTCCACCACCGGCGCGTCGTTGCGGCCGAGGTGATCACCCTTGTAGACCCACACCTTGACACCGATGATGCCGTAGGTGGTTTCTGCTTCGGAGAAGCCGTAGTCGATGTCGGCGCGCAGGGTGTGCAGGGGCACACGGCCTTCGCGGTACCACTCGGTACGTGCGATTTCGATACCGTTCAGACGGCCGGCGCTCATGATCTTGATACCCTGGGCGCCCAGGCGCATCGCGTTCTGCATGGCGCGCTTCATGGCGCGGCGGAACATGATGCGGCGCTCGAGCTGCTGGGTGATCGAATCGGCGATCAGCTGAGCATCGGTTTCCGGCTTGCGGATTTCCTCGATGTTCACGTGCACGGGCACGCCCATGCGACGCTGCAGTTCAGCCTTGAGCAGTTCGATGTCCTCACCCTTCTTGCCGATCACCACGCCCGGACGCGAGCTGTAAATGGTGATGCGTGCATTGCGGGCGGGGCGCTCGATCACGACGCGGCCAACCGATGCGTTCTTCAGCTTCTTCTTCAGGAAGTCTCGAACTTCAATGTCTTCCTTCAGCATGCCGGCGAACTTCGTGTTGCTGGCGTACCAGCGCGAAGCCCAGTTACGGCTGACAGCCAGGCGGAAGCCAGTCGGATGAATCTTCTGTCCCATCGTGACTCCTTAGTTGCCGAGCGTCACAGTGATGTGACAGGTTTGTTTCTCGATGCGGTTGCCGCGGCCCTTCGCCCGTGCGGTGAAGCGCTTGAGCGAGGTTGCCTTGTCGACGAAGATCGATTTGACCTTCAGTTCGTCGATGTCGGCGCCTTCGTTGTGCTCAGCGTTGGCGATGGCCGATTCGACCACCTTCTTCACGATCCCGGCAGCCTTTTTCGGGCTGAACGTCAGGACATTGAGCGCGCGCTCGATCGGCAGACCACGGATCTGGTCAGCGACCAGGCGCGTCTTCTGGGCGGAGATGCGGGCACCGCGATGAATCGCTTTCACTTCCATGATGGCACCTTACCTCTTCGCTTTCTTGTCAGCCGCGTGGCCCTTGAACGTGCGGGTAATCGCAAATTCACCGAGCTTGTGGCCAACCATGTTTTCCGTAACGTACACCGGCACGTGTTGACGGCCGTTGTGAACGGCGATCGTCAGGCCAATGAACTCCGGCAGAATGGTCGAGCGACGCGACCAAGTCTTGATGGGCTTCTTGTCCTTGCCGCTCGATGCGACTTCCACCTTCTTCAGCAGGTGGGCGTCGCAGAACGGACCCTTTTTAGCGGAACGAGTCATATCTTTAGCTCCTACCTACCGATTAACGCTTGTGGCGCTTCTGGACGATCATGCTGTCCGTGCGCTTGTTGCTGCGGGTACGGTAACCCTTGGCCGGGGTACCCCACGGCGAAACCGGATCGCGACCAGCAGCGGTCTTGCCTTCACCACCACCGTGCGGGTGGTCGACCGGGTTCATCACGACACCACGGACCGTCGGGCGGATACCGCGCCAGCGGGTCGCACCGGCCTTGCCGATGACGCGCAGGCTGTGCTCTTCGTTGCCCACTTCACCGATGGTGGCGCGGCACTCGATGTGCACGCGGCGCACTTCACCGGAGCGCAGGCGAACCTGGGCGTACAGGCCTTCACGAGCCAGCAGCACGGCGGAACCGCCGGCGGCACGTGCGATCTGCGAACCCTTGCCAGGCAGCATTTCCACGTTGTTGATCGTGGTACCGACCGGAATGTTGCGGATCGGCAAGTTGTTACCGGCCTTGATCGGCGCTTCCGAGCCGTTCATCAGCGGTTGGCCGGCAACCATGCCCTTGGTGGCGATGATGTAGCGGCGCTCGCCGTCGGCGAACAGCACCAGCGCGATATTGGCGCTGCGGTTCGGATCGTATTCCAGGCGCTCGACGCGGGCGGGGATGCCGTCCTTGTCGTTGCGCTTGAAGTCGACCACGCGGTAGTGGTGCTTATGACCACCGCCCTTGTGGCGGGTGGTGATATGACCGTTGTTGTTACGGCCCGACTTCTGGAATTGCTTTTCCAGCAGCGGAGCGTGCGGGGCGCCCTTGTGAAGGTCCTTGTTGACCACCTTCACCATCGAGCGACGACCCGGGGAAGTCGGCTTGGTCTTGACGAGTGCCATGATTACTTGGCCTCCGCTTCAAAATTGATTTCCTGACCCGGCTTCAGCGAAACGTAGGCCTTCTTCACGTGGTTGCGACGCCCCATGAAACGGCCAAAACGCTTCTGCTTGCCCTTCTGGTTCAGGATCTGAACGGACTGCACCTCGACCTTGAACAGCAGTTCGACGGCGGCCTTCACTTCTGCCTTGTTGGCATCGCGGGCCACTTCGAACACGACCTGTTCATTCTTGTCGGCGACCAGGGTTGCCTTTTCGGAAACCACCGGCGCGAGCAGCACCTGCATCAAACGATGATCGTTCTTGGCTACTTGCGTCATTTCAGCAACTCCTCGATCTGCGCGACGGCTGCCTTGGTCACCAGCACCTTCTTGTAGTGCACGAGCGACAGCGGATCAGCCTGGCGCGGCTCGACAACTGCCACGTGCGGCAGGTTGCGCGAAGCCAGGTAGAGGTTTTCGTCGAGGCTGTCGGTGATGATCAGCACCGAGTCCAGGCCCATGGCCTTGAACTTGTCGGCCAAGAGCTTGGTCTTGGGCGCGTCGACAGTGAAACCGTCCACCACGTTGATACGACCTTCACGTGCGAGCTGCGAGTAAATCGAGCGCATGCCGGCACGGAACATCTTCTTGTTGACCTTCTGGGTGAAGTTCTCTTCCGGCGAATTCGGGAAGATACGGCCGCCCCCGCGCCACAGCGGCGAGGAAGACATACCGGCACGAGCACGGCCCGTACCCTTCTGGCGCCACGGCTTCTTGGTCGTGTGCTTGACCTCTTCACGATCCTTCTGCTTACGGTTACCGCTGCGAGCGTTGGCCTGGTAAGCGACGACGATCTGGTGAACGAGGGCTTCGTTGTAGTCACGGCCGAACACTTCGGGCGAAGCGTCAACGCCCGCGCCGATCTGGCCATTGTCCTGGAGGAGCTTGAGTTCCATTACATGCGCTCCTTAAGCTTTGGCTTTGGCCTTGACGGCCGGGGTAACGATGACCTTGCCGTTCTTGGAGCCGGGGATGGCGCCCTTGACCAGCAGCAGCTTGCGCTCTGCGTCGATCTTGGCGATTTCCAGGTTCTGCACGGTGCGGGTGACATCGCCCAGGTGACCGGTCATGCGCTTGCCCGGGAACACGCGGCCCGGATCCTGCGCCATACCGATCGAGCCCGGCACGTTGTGCGAGCGCGAGTTACCGTGGGTGGCACGGCCGGAGGCGAAGTGATAGCGCTTGATGGTACCGGCGTAGCCCTTACCGATGGTCACGCCCTGCACGTCGATCTTCTGACCGACTTCGAACAGGTCGACCGACAGCGAACCGCCAGCTTGCAGTTCGGCAGCCTTGGCTGCATCGATACGGAATTCGCGGATGATTTCGCCGGCTTCCACGCCGGCTTTGGCGAGATGACCCGCCAGCGGCTTGGTAACGCGGCTTGCGCGTCGTGCGCCGAAGGTGACTTGAACCGCGGTATAACCGTCGGTCTCGTCCGTCTTGATTTGCGTCACGCGGTTGTCGCCGACCTCGACCACGGTAACGGGAATTGCTTCACCGTCGTCCGTGAAAATACGGGTCATGCCAACCTTGCGACCTACAAGGCCAAGGCTCATGGTTTGCTCCATTCCCAGCTGCGATTGGCCGGGGCTGATTGATACACGAAAACTGTGTTTGCTGTGGGCTTGCGCTAAAGAAGACTGCGCGCGGCCAAAGTGGCCAGCCCACTACCCGAGGAAACGGGTAGCCTTACACTATATCGCAGCGGTTTGGAAAGGGCAATATGAATTGCGGATTCGCCTGCAGGGTTGTAGGCAGGCGTGCCGCAGTAGTGGCGCTTGCGTGACTTGGGGTGTGGTGTGGAGGCGACGGGCGGTAGTTGAAGTGCCGTGAAGCGCATCCGGGGGATGGTTGCTCAGGCGGCGAGGCGCACGAAATCGCCGCCATAGAATACCAGCGGTTCGCCCTCCCCTGCCTCGTATGCCTCGACGGCGCCGACGATCAGCAGATGATCGCCTACCGGGTCGGCCCGCTCCACGCGGCAGGCCAGGGTCGCTAGTGCTTCGTCCAGGTAGGGCACGCCGCGCTCGCAGCGCCCGTGGGCGACGCCCGCGAACTTGTCCGCCACCGGCGTGGCGAAGCGGCGCGCCAGTTCGCCATGGCCGGCGCGCAGGATGCTGACGCCGAAAGGCGCGCCGGGCACGAACAGGCCCGCATTCGGCGAGTGCAGCGCCAGGCTCCACAGGATCAGCGGCGGCGCCAGCGACAGCGAGGCAAACGAGTTCACCGTCAAGCCGACGGGCCGGCCCTGCGCCCCGCAGGCGCCGATGACGGCCACGCCGGTGGCATAGCGGCCGCAAACCCGGCGCAGTTCGCGGGGATCATGGACGGAAGTGGCGGGCGTGGCGGCGTGCATGTCAGGCGGCCTCGGCGACGTACTGGTTGATCAGCTGGTGGCAAGCCTGTGGATCCAGCCACCACGGGAAATAGTCCGGCGGATTGTCGAAACCGTTGGCGATGCGCGCGGCCAGTGCCGGCGCCTGCCCCGCGGCGCCCAGCAGCGCCAGGATATGCGGCGGCGGCGGGGTCAGCAGCGAGTTGGTCCACGCCACCACGTCGCCCGCGTACTGCCAGTACTGGTCGAAGGTGCGCTCCATCCAGTCCTGGTCGAAGGGCTGGTCGCCGCGTGCCAGGATCGCATCGAGATAGACCTTGCAGCATTTGGCGGCGTTGTTCGAACCCTGCCCCGTGATCGGGTCGTTGACCACCACGGCATCGGCCATGCCGAACACCAGCCGCCCGGACGGCAGCGTCAGCACCGGCTTGCGCACCGTTGGCGCGAAGCGTCCGGCAAGGATGCCGTTGTCGTCGGTCAGCGCGACCCGCTCACAGCGCTCGGCCTCCCATGGCAGGTAGGTCTGCAGGATGCGCTGGCTTTCCGCCAGGTGCTGCGCCGGCGTGCGCGCCTCGGCCCAACGGTCCATCGGGCCGCCCGGGATGCCCTCGAACACCATGATCTCGCACGGCCCCGACAGCGTCAGCGCGGGGAAGACGAAGTATTCACCCACGCCCGGGATCAGGTTGAAGCAAACCCGCGAGAACGGCGTGCGCGGCTGCATGCCGGTCACATAAGTCAGCGCCAGCGCGCGCTGCGGTTTGTCGAACGGACTACGGGAGGCATCGCGCTCGAAGCGGCTGACGATCTCGCCCTTGCCGGCGGCCAGCAGCACCAGGTCATGCTCGCGGGTCAGGTCCTCCAGTTCATCCAGGCCGACATCGGCGATGCGCAGGTCGCCGCCGCGTGCAACGAAGGCCTCCATCCACGCGGGCATCTTCAGGCGCTGGTCCACCGCCTGTGCCGGGCGGTCCAGCGGCGCGGCCCAGTCGATCGCGCGGGCACCGGCCTGCTCGGGATGCGGCACGGCCAGGCCGATGCCCTCCACCGGCGGGCAGGCATCGTCCCACCAGTTCAGCCCGAGCTCGCGCTCGGCCTGCAGCGCGCGGTCGAACATGCACTGGCTGGACATGACTTTCCCGCCGCGGATCTGCTCGGGGGTCCGGTTGGACAGCAGCGTGACCCGGTAGCCGTTGGCTTGCAGCCCGAGGGCCATTTGCAGGCCCGACTGGCCGGCTCCGACGATGGCGATGCGTTGGCTCATGACGTTTTCTCCTGAAGGATCGTTCGGCGGCGTTCAGCCGGCCAGCTTGCCGATGGCGGGCACGTTCTGCTCCGGCCCCATGGCGGAATAGCCGCCGTCGACGGCATAGTCGGCACCGGTGACGAAGCTGGCATGGTCGGAACAGAGGAAGAGCACCACCTGGGCCACCTCGTCGGGCTCGCCGACGCGGCCCAGCAGGTGGAACGGCGCGGCCACCGCATCGGTGCGGGCACGGTTGCCGCCGCTGACCTCGTCCATCAGCCGGCACCAGGTCCAGCCCGGCGACACCGCGTTGACGCGGATGCGGTCCGGCGCCAGGTCCATCGCCATGCTGCGCGTCAGCTGCGCGATGGCGGCTTTCGACACCGGGTAGAGCCAGCGCCCGGTCTGCGCCACGTTGGCAGAGATGCTGGTGAAATTGACGATCGCACCGCCGCCGCGCGTCCGCATATGCGGGTGCACCGCCTGCGCCAGCATCACGCCCGACACCACGTTGACGTCGAGCGCCGCCAGCCAGTCGGCACGATTCGAGCGGAAGCCGTCATCGAGATAGGTGCAGGCCAGGTTGACCAGGCAGTCCACGCCGCCAAAGCGCTGCACCACCTGCGCCACGGCATCGCGAACCTGCTCGTCACGCGTGATGTCGGTGGCGATGAAGAGCGCGTTCGCCCCCAGCTGCGCGGCCACGCGCTCGCCGTTGGCGGCATCGATGTCGAAGATCGCCACGCGCGCGCCGGCCTCGACAAAGGCCCGCGCCACGCCGGCGCCGATCAGCGTGGCGCCGCCGGTGACAATGGCCACCTTGCCCTGCAGTCCTTTCATGCTTGTCTCCTGTGCCGGCAACAGCCGGCGATGGTTGCGGGCGGGCCTCTGCGGGCCCGTTCCGGATCGATGCGGCGGGCGCAGCCTACTTGCCTTCGCTCTGCTGCCAGCGCGCCATCAGTGTGTTCGACGGCAGGGTCTCGTCCAGCAACTTGCGCGCGGTCTCCACGCCCGCGACCGGCAGACCCGCCGGGTCCAGCTTGCCGATCTGCACCAGCACGCTGGCCTGGTCCCAGTAGATATGCTCGTGGTACAGCTTGTCGCCGCGGAACTTGACGATGGCGATCAGCGGGATCTCCACGCGCTTGCCGGTGGGCGGCACGCCGGGCAGCATCCAGTCGATCTCGCAGCTATGCGTGAAGCAGAACAGCATCTCGTCGACGATCTGCGTGGCCCCGACCGTGCGCGACAGCGGGATCAGCGTGGTGTCGGGCGGATTGCTGTGCACGAAATGATGCTGGTAGAAACGCCGCAGCTGCGCGTAGCCGACCCCGCCGGTCATGGTCGGGATATGGTTCACATAGGGCTGCGGCACCATCGTCGCCATGGTGGCGTCGACATCGCGGGTGGCAAATTCGTATTCGCAGTGCTTGTCCCACAGCGCGGAGAAATCGTAGTGCGGACCCATTTCACCGCGCTGCGCCGCGATCGAGCGCTGGTGCGCCATCAGCGCCGAGGGCTTGTCGAAGTGCTCGCCACCGGTGCGGGCAAAGGCATGGTCGACGCCGGCGTAGACGTAGACCTCGATGTTCTCGCGCCCAGCCAGGGCCGCGCGGATCGCAGCCTGCGCCTGCGGCGGGCAGAATCCGTCTTTCTCGGCGATATGCAGCACCAGGCGGCCGCGCACGTTGGCGGCTTCGCCCAGCGCGTGCTCGATGCCCACGCCGTAGTACGCCACCGCACAGGCCACGTCGGGCAGCCGGCAGGCCGCCAGGTAGGCCAGCTTGCCGCCCAGGCAGAAGCCCAGCACGCCGGTCTGGCCGACGCATTCCGGCCGCGCACGCAGCGCTTCAAGCGCGGCGCCCACATCCTGCACGCCCGCGGCTTCGTCGAACTGCTGGTACAGGCCCAGCGCCCGCTGGAAGTCCTCGCCGCGGTCGGTCAGCTCGATCCCGGGCGCGATGCGCCAGAACAGGTCGGGCACCAGCACCGTATAGCCCTCCTCGGCGTAGTAGTCCGCCACCTGCCGCATGGTCGCGTTGACGCCGAAGATCTCCTGGCACAACACGATGCCCGGGCCCTTGCCTGCCGCCGGGGTGGCGAGATAACCGCTGAAACTGCCTTCGGGGGTCTGGATCTGGATGGTCTGGCCCATGGCCTGCGCTCCTTGTCGTTCTTTCTCTTTCCGGTGTCTGGTGGGACTGCCGTGCTGGCTTCCATAATGGTGGCTCCGCACCGCAGCAAACTAGCCGCTGGGCGCAGCGGCTATCCGATTAGTGCAGGAAACTTCGGGCTCGGTCAACGCCGCAGCGCAGACGGCGAGGCCATCCGCTATAGTGGATCGCGTGGGAAACCGTGCCCCGGCCGTCATGCCGGGCCGGCCCCGGAATCAGCGGCGCGCACGGTCACCGGCAGCGCCGCGGCCCCGCCAGAGGAGCGAGACAATGCAGCTGCCCCCCGCCGCCGGACCGCTGGCGAGCGCCCTGCTCGGCGATCCCGCCCGGTGCGTGTTCGCCTCGACCGACCTGGCCGAGACGCGCGCCGCCGTCGGGCGCGTGTTCAAGCCGCACCGGCTCGAGATACGCGGCACCCGCTTGCAAGCACGCATGCATCATGCGCCGCTTGGCGCGGTCTCGTTCAATCGCCTCGCCTACGGCGCCGACGTCACCATCGACCCCGGCCCGCTCGGCGACTTCCTGCTGGTGCAGATGCCGCTGCAAGGACAGGCCGAGATCCGCTGCGGCGACCAGCACATCGTTTCCACGCCCGACTGCGCTTCGGTGCTGACGCCCAGCGATGCGCTGGCCATGCGCTGGAGCGCCGACAACGACCAGTTGATCGTGCGCATCGAACGCAGTGCGCTGGAACGCATCTGCGCGGCCCATCTGGGCCGGCGGTCCGAGCGGCCGCTGCGCTTTGCGCTCGGCATGGCCTGGCGCAGCGGCGCGTGGTATGAGCTGATGCGCTATCTCGCCGCGATGCTGGCGACCGCGCCCGAGACCGCACGCCATCCGCTGACCGCCTGCCAGCTGGAACAGCTGGTGATCGGCACGCTGCTGACGTCGCAGCCGCACAGCCTGTCGGATGCATTGCGCGAGCACGGCAAGCCGCTGGCACCGCGCCATGTGAAAGTGGTGGAGGAATATATTCACGCAAACGCCGCGGCGGAGCTGACCCCCGCCGTGCTGGCCGAGGTTGCCGGCGTCAGCGTACGCAGCCTGTTCGCCGGCTTCCGCGAGCATCGCGGCACCGGGCCGATGGCCTACCTGCGCACGGTGCGGCTGGAGCGCGTGCGGCACGACCTGCTGAACGTCGCGTCGGTGTCGTCAGTGAGCGCGGCCGCGCTGCGCTGGGGCTTTGCCCATCTGGGGCGGTTCAGCGCGGAATACCGGCGCGCGTTCGGGGAGTGCCCCGCGCAGACCTTGCGGCGGCGCGGAGCGGGCTAGGCTTGTGTGAATTCAGTGCTGCCGCTTCGGGCAGCCGCCGCGATCGCTCAGCTCATCGCGCAACTGTAGCTGGCGCGGCAGGGGAGCAATCCGGGGAGCAAGGCTGCTGCATGCAAGCCTTGAAAACAAAAACGGCGAACCATACGGTTCGCCGTTTTGCTGCAGCAGGCCGCAGGCGCGGCCCGAAGCATGATTACACCTTGATCTCGACGTCCACGCCTGCCGGCAGGTCGAGCTTCATCAGCGCGTCAACCGTCTTGTCGGTCGGGTCGACGATGTCCATCAGGCGCTGGTGCGTGCGGATCTCAAACTGATCGCGGCTGGTCTTGTTGACGTGCGGCGAACGCAGGATGTCGAAGCGCTGGATGCGGGTCGGCAGGGGCACCGGGCCCTTGACGATTGCGCCGGTACGCTTGGCGGTATCCACGATTTCGGCGGCCGACTGGTCGATCAGGCGGTAGTCGAAAGCCTTCAGGCGGATACGGATCTTCTGGTTCTGCATGATATTTCCTTAAAAGAGCGATTGGGCAACGTGCCCGTTGAATGGGGACATGCCCGACAGGCATGTCCCAGGAAGTGCTTAGTCGAGGATCTTTGCCACGACGCCGGCGCCGACGGTACGGCCACCTTCGCGGATAGCGAAGCGCAGGCCTTCTTCCATGGCGATCGGGGCGATCAGCTTGACGGTGATCGACACGTTGTCACCCGGCATGACCATTTCCTTGTCCTTCGGCAGCTCGATCGAGCCGGTCACGTCGGTGGTACGGAAGTAGAACTGCGGGCGGTAGTTGTTGAAGAACGGGGTGTGACGGCCGCCTTCGTCCTTCGACAGGATGTACACCTCGCCGGTGAAGTGGGTGTGCGGCTTGATCGAACCCGGCTTGCACAGCACCTGGCCGCGCTCGACGTCTTCACGCTTGGTGCCGCGCAGCAGCAGGCCAACGTTGTCGCCGGCTTGACCCTGGTCCAGCAGCTTGCGGAACATTTCCACGCCGGTGCAGGTGGTCTTCACCGTCGGCTTGATACCGACGATTTCGATTTCCTCGCCGACCTTCACCACGCCGCGCTCGATACGGCCGGTCACCACGGTGCCGCGACCCGAGATCGAGAACACGTCTTCCACAGGCATCAGGAAGGTACCGTCAACGGCACGCTCCGGCGTCGGGATGTAGGTGTCCAGCGCGTCGGCCAGGTTCATGATGGCCACTTCGCCCAGCTCGCCCTTGTCGCCTTCCAGCGCCAGCTTGGCCGAACCCTTGATGATCGGGGTGTCGTCGCCGGGGAACTCGTACTTCGACAGCAGCTCGCGAACTTCCATCTCGACCAGCTCGAGCAGTTCAGCGTCGTCCACCATGTCGCACTTGTTCAGGAACACGATGATGTACGGCACGCCAACCTGGCGGGCCAGCAGGATGTGCTCACGCGTTTGCGGCATCGGGCCGTCAGCAGCCGAGCAAACCAGGATCGCGCCGTCCATCTGGGCGGCACCCGTGATCATGTTCTTCACATAGTCAGCGTGGCCCGGGCAGTCAACGTGCGCGTAGTGGCGGTTGGCCGTTTCGTACTCGACGTGCGCGGTATTGATGGTAATACCGCGTGCCTTTTCTTCCGGCGCTGCGTCGATTTCGTCGTACTTCTTGGCGGCACCGCCAAACTTGGCTGCCAGCACCGTGGCAATCGCTGCGGTCAGCGTGGTCTTGCCATGGTCAACGTGACCAATCGTACCAACGTTCACGTGCGGCTTGGTCCGCTCGAACTTTTCCTTTGCCATTTCTTAACTCCTGATAGGAATGCAGTCTTGTTGTTTCATCGCGCCGCCGCACCGGCAGGCGCGGCGGCAAACTTCCAATTACTTGCCCTTGGCCGACATCACGGCTTCGGCGATGTTCTTCGGTGCTTCAGCGTAGTGCTTGAATTCCATGGTGTACGTGGCGCGGCCTTGCGTGGCCGAGCGCAGCGACGTGGAATAACCGAACATTTCCGACAGCGGGACTTCGGCCTTGATGATCTTGCCGCCGCCCACCATGTCGTCCATGCCCTGCACGATGCCGCGGCGGGACGACAGGTCGCCCATCACGGTACCCGTGTAGTCTTCCGGCGTTTCCACTTCCACGGCCATCATCGGCTCGAGCAGAACCGGGCTGGCCTTGCGCATGGCTTCCTTGAAAGCCATCGAGCCGGCCATGCGGAACGCGTTTTCGTTCGAGTCCACGTCGTGGTACGAACCGAACGTCAGCGTGACCTTCACGTCCACCACCGGGAAGCCAGCCAGGATGCCGTTCGGCAGCGTGTCGACGATACCCTTTTCGACCGCCGGGATGTATTCGCGAGGAATCACACCGCCCTTGATGGCGTCGATGAACTCGAAGCCCTTGCCCGGCTCTTGCGGCTCCAGCGTGATCACAGCGTGACCGTACTGGCCGCGGCCGCCCGACTGCTTGACGAACTTGCCCTCGACGCCTTCAGCCGTCTTGCGAATGGTTTCGCGGTAAGCCACCTGCGGCGCGCCGATGTTGGCTTCCACGCCAAATTCGCGCTTCATGCGGTCGACCAGAATTTCGAGGTGGAGCTCGCCCATGCCCGAAATGATGGTCTGACCCGATTCTTCATCGGTACGCACGCGGAACGACGGATCTTCAGCGGCCAGGCGGTTCAGGGCGATGCCCATCTTTTCCTGGTCAGCCTTGGTCTTCGGCTCGACAGCCTGCGAGATCACCGGCTCCGGGAACACCATGCGCTCGAGCACGATCGGTGCAGCCGGATCGCACAGCGTGTCGCCCGTGGTGGCGTCCTTCAGACCCACCGCAGCGGCGATGTCGCCGGCCAGCACTTCCTTGATTTCTTCGCGCTGGTTGGCATGCATCTGCAGAATACGGCCGAGGCGTTCCTTCTTGCTCTTGACCGGGTTGTACACGGTGTCGCCCGAATTGATCTTGCCCGAGTACACGCGGAAGAAGATCAGCTGACCAACGAACGGGTCGGTCATGATCTTGAACGCCAGTGCCGAGAACTTTTCGTTGTCGTCAGCCTTGCGCTCGAGCTTCTTCTCGCTGTCGTCCTCGTCCGTGCCCGTAACCGGCGGAATGTCGACCGGCGACGGCAGGAAGTCGATCACGGCGTCGAGCATGCGCTGCACGCCCTTGTTCTTGAACGCGGTGCCGCACAGCATCGGCTGGATTTCGCAGGCGATGGTACGGTCACGCAGCGCCTTGACGATCTCGGCGCGGGTCAGCTCTTCGCCGCCCAGGTACTTTTCCATCAGCTCTTCGCTGGCTTCGGCGGCAGACTCGACCATCTTCTCGCGCCATTCGTCAGCGGTGGCTTGCAGTTCGGCCGGGATGTCCTGGTATTCGAACTTCACGCCCTGGCTGGCTTCGTCCCAAATGATCGCCTTCATTTCCAGCAGATCGACGACGCCCTGGAAGCCGTCTTCAGCGCCGATCGGCACCACGACGGGCACCGGGTTGGCCTTCAGGCGGGTCTTCAGCTGGTCGTAGACCTTGAAGAAGTTCGCGCCGGTACGGTCCATCTTGTTGACGAACGCCAGACGCGGCACCTTGTACTTGTTGGCCTGACGCCAGACGGTTTCCGACTGCGGCTGCACGCCACCCACTGCGCAGTACACCATGCACGCGCCGTCCAGCACGCGCATGGAACGCTCCACCTCGATGGTGAAGTCCACGTGTCCCGGGGTGTCGATGATGTTGAAGCGATGCTCGGGGTAGTTGCCGGCCATGCCCTTCCAGAAGGCGGTGGTCGCAGCAGACGTGATGGTGATGCCGCGCTCCTGCTCCTGCTCCATCCAGTCCATGGTGGCCGCGCCATCATGGACTTCACCGATCTTGTGGTTCACACCGGTGTAGAACAGGATGCGCTCGGTCGTGGTGGTTTTACCCGCGTCAATGTGAGCCGAGATACCGATATTGCGGTAGCGCTCAATGGGAGTCTTACGAGCCACTTTAATCCTCTATTCGTCCGTGAGGCGCCGGCATCTCATGGCCCGCGCCCCTAACACAAACGGGCGAGATGTGTAAAAACACAGCCCGCCCGGCAACCAACAAACGCTATCGCGCGCTTAGAAGCGGAAATGCGAGAACGCCTTGTTGGCTTCGGCCATGCGGTGCACTTCGTCACGCTTCTTCATTGCGCCGCCACGGCCTTCCGATGCTTCCAGCAGCTCACCTGCCAGGCGCAGCGCCATCGACTTCTCGCTGCGTTTCTTCGCGGCCTCGCGCAGCCAACGCATCGCCAATGCCAGACGACGCGACGGACGGACTTCGACCGGAACCTGATAGTTGGCGCCGCCCACGCGACGGCTCTTCACTTCCACCACCGGCTTCACGTTGTTGATGGCAACGGAGAACACTTCGATGGGGGCCTTGCCTGCCTTCTTTTCGATCTGGTCGAACGCGCCATAGACGATACGTTCGGCAACCGACTTCTTGCCGTCCAGCATCAGCACGTTCATGAACTTGGCAACTTCAACGTTGCCGAACTTCGGATCAGGCAGAACATCCCGCTTGGGGACTTCACGACGACGTGGCATCTTCTTTCCTTTAGATTCAGTTGAGAGCGTGGTCAGTTTTTCCCGCTCTCTGGCCACCAACTAGCTTGCATGCGATAGACAGCAAATTCGCCGGGTGACCACTTACTCGACGGCACGGTTGCCAAAAAGGCGCTCCGTTGTACCGCCGCCTGGTGACAGCACCGTGACTCGCGCCACAGGCTATCGTTTGTTGCTTCGGGTCTTTCCGACCCAGGCTGCTATAGCTTAGGCTGCCTTCGGACGCTTCGCGCCGTACTTCGAACGAGCCTGCTTGCGGTCCTTCACGCCTTGCAGGTCGAGCGAGCCACGGACGATGTGGTAACGCACACCCGGCAGATCCTTCACACGGCCGCCGCGGATCAGCACGACCGAGTGTTCCTGCAGGTTGTGGCCTTCACCGCCGATGTACGAAATCACTTCGAAACCGTTGGTCAGGCGCACCTTGGCAACCTTACGCAGTGCCGAGTTCGGCTTCTTCGGCGTCGTGGTGTACACGCGGGTGCACACGCCACGGCGCTGGGGGCAGTTCTCAAGCGCCGGGCTCTTGCTCTTGACGACTTCAGAGACGCGCGGCTTGCGAACCAGTTGGTTGATAGTTGGCATTGTTCAATCCAGCTTGGTTTGACGAAAAACGCCCCTCGCACCGGCATGCACCGAAATGGAGAGGCAACTACGGGTTTTGGGCGGGAGAGATGAGCGGACGCGCTCTGGAGACGGGACTGTGCGGTAACAGCATGCCAAAGAGCGCGAGCCGGCACCCGGATCCCGCGTCTGCCGCCACCGGTCCATGGGAACCCAGTCCGGAAGGCTTGCCGGCCGCGGCCTAAAGGCCACTTCTCCGACGGGCGAGCGAAATCCAAAGCCAAAAACTCGAATCTGGCATCCTAGCAGGGGAATCGTATACCGTCAAGCCGTATACCCGACCCGGGACGCGCTGACGCTGCCCTCGGTCAGACCCCGCGGAGCGCTTCCAGGATGGACTGTCCATAGCGCTCCAGTTTGGAGGCACCGATCCCGGGAATGCCCTGCATCGCCGACAGGGAGCCCGGCGCGGTCCGGGCCAGCTCCGCCAGCGTTGCATCGTGGAAGATGACATAGGCCGGCACGCCGTGCTCGCGCGCGGCCTCGGTGCGCCAGCGGCGCAGCGCCTCCCAGTTGGCCAGCATGTCTGCGTCCATGTCCGCGGTGTGGTCGGTGCGGGTGCCGCGTGCGGCACGCTCGCCGGACTTGCCCGGCTTGGTGGCCTGGCGGCGCAGGATGATCTGGCGCTCGCCCTTGAGCACCGCGCGCGCGTCCTCGCCCAGCAGCAGCGCGCCATGCCCGCCATGGTCGATGGTCAGCAGACCCTGGGCGATCAGCTGGCGGAACACCGTATGCCATTCATGCACCGAGCGGTCCTTGCCGATGCCGAAGGTGGACACCTTGTCGTGCCCCCACTGGCGGATCTTCTCCGAGCTGTTGCCGCGCAGCACGTCGATCAGGTGGGTGGCGCCGAAGTGAACCCGGCTCGCCTGCGCGGTGCGGTACACGCAGGACAGCGCCATCTGCGCCTCGCGCGTGCCATCCCAGGTGGCCGGCGGCTCCAGACAGGTGTCGCAGTTGCCGCAGGGTTCGCTGGCCTCATTGAAATACGCCAGGATGCGCACGCGCCGGCAGCCTGCGGTCTCGCACAGGCCCAGCAGCGCATCGAGCTTGGACGACGACACGCGCTTGAAGGCGTCGTCCGCCTCGGACTCGTCGATCATGCGCTTCTGCTGCACCACGTCGCCCAGGCCGTAGGCCATCCAGGCATTGGCCGGCAGGCCGTCGCGGCCGGCGCGCCCGGTTTCCTGGTAGTAGCCTTCCATGCTCTTGGGCAGGTCCAGGTGGGCGACAAAGCGCACGTCGGGCTTGTCGATACCCATGCCGAAGGCGATCGTCGCCACCATCACCAGCCCTTCTTCCTCGCGGAAGCGGGCCTGGTGGTGCTGGCGCACCTGGGCATCCATGCCGGCGTGGTAGCCCAGCGCATTGATGCCCTGTCCGCTCAGCCACTGCGCCGTGTCCTCCACCTTCTTGCGTGACAGGCAATAGACGATGCCGCTGTCATGGGTGCCGTCGGCCGCGGTGTGCTCGGCCTTGATGAAGGCCAGCAGCTGCTGGCGCGCATTGTCCTTCTCGACGATGCGGTAGCGGATATTGGGCCGGTCGAAGCTAGAGATGAAGACGCGGGCGTTGTCCAGCGCCAGCCGCTCGATGATCTCGTTGCGCGTGAGTGCGTCGGCCGTTGCCGTCAGCGCGATGCGCGGCACATACGGGAAGCGCTCGTGCAGCACCGACAACTGGATGTACTCGGGGCGGAAGTCGTGGCCCCACTGCGACACGCAGTGCGCTTCGTCGATGGCAAAGAGCCCGACCCGAATGCGCTCGAGCAAGTCCTGGAAGCGTGGCGTCATCAGCCGCTCCGGCGCCACGTAGAGGATCTCGATGCGCCCGGCCAGCAGGTCGCGCTCGACCGCCGAGGCCTCGGCTCCGGTCAGCGTCGAATTGAGCACTGCGGCGCGCACGCCGGCTTCAGTCAGTGCCGCGACCTGGTCCTGCATCAGCGCGATCAGCGGCGACACCACGATGCCGACGCCGTCGCCGGCACGCTGGCGCAGCAGCGCCGGGATCTGGTAGCACAGCGACTTGCCGCCGCCGGTCGGCATCAGCACCAGGCAGTCGCCGCCCGTCGCAACGTGGTCGATGATCTCGGCCTGGCGCCCACGGAAGGCGTGGTAGCCGAACACATCTTTGAGGATCGCCAGCGCGTGCGACATAGACAACGGAATTGCTGAAGCCGGAAAAGCCGTAACCATACCACTAAGGGGGCCGCTTCCGTGCCCGCCGGGCTAACAGTCCGAACATTCTCACGACAGGGCCGGCTGCGGGCGGAAAGAAAAAAAGCCCGGCTGGATCAGCCGGGCTTTCGGGCCACCTTGCGGCGGCAAACAGCTTACTGCGATCAGGCGTTGTCGCCTTCGCCTTCGGTCGTCGCCTGCACCACCGGCGCCGGCTCGATGAAGAGCGACTGCTCTTCTTCGGCGATCGCCTGGGCGCGTTCGCGCTCGGAGGCCTCGCGCGCCTTGCGGGCGCGGTGGTAGGCCAGGCCGGTACCGGCCGGGATCAGACGGCCGACGATCACGTTTTCCTTCAGACCACGCAGGTCGTCGGTCTTGCCCATGATCGCGGCTTCGGTCAGCACGCGCGTGGTTTCCTGGAACGATGCCGCCGAGATGAAGCTGTCGGTCGACAGCGACGCCTTGGTGATACCGAGCAGCAGGTTCTCGTACGTGGCCGGACGCTTGCCTTCGGCGATCACGCGGTCGTTCTCGTCGAGCAGTTCCGAACGCTCCACCTGTTCACCCGGGATGAACTTGGTGTCGCCCACGTCGGCGATCTGCACGCGGCGCAGCATCTGACGAACAATCACTTCGATGTGCTTGTCGTTGATCTTCACGCCCTGCAGACGGTACACGTCCTGGACTTCGTCCACGATGTAGTGCGCCAGCTCTTCGATGCCCTTCAGGCGCAGGATGTCGTGCGGGTCCGCCGGACCTTCCACGATCATTTCACCCTTGTTCACCACCTGGCCGTCGTGCACCAGCACCTGCTTTTCCTTCGCGATCAGGAACTCGTGGGCATTGCCGTCCAGGTCGGTGATGACCAGGCGCTGCTTGCCCTTGGTGTCCTTGCCGAACGAGGTCGTGCCGGTGACTTCCGCCAGCACGGCGGCGTCCTTCGGCGAACGCGCTTCGAACAGCTCGGCCACTCGCGGCAGACCACCGGTAATGTCGCGGGTCTTCTGCGACTCGGTCGGGATACGCGCGAGCACTTCACCCACGTGCACCTGCTGGCCATCCTTCACGGTAATCAGCGCGCCGACCTGGAAGCCGATGGTCACGGAGTGGTCCGTGCCCGGGATCTTCACTTCCTGGCCGTTGGCGTCGAGCAGCTTGACCTGCGGGCGGATGCCCTTGGTTGCAGCCGTGCGGCGCTTGGCGTCGATCACCACCAGGGTCGACAGGCCCGTCACTTCGTCCATCTGCTTGGCGACGGTCACGCCTTCTTCGACGTTCTCGAACTTGGTCGTACCGGTGTATTCCGAAACGATCGGGCGAGTCAGCGCATCCCACGTGGCCAGCTGCGTGCCAGCCTTGATGGCCTGGCCGTCCTGCACCAGCAGCGTGGCGCCGTACGGGATCTTGTGGCGTTCGCGCTCGCGGCCGTGGTCGTCGGTGATCAGCGCCTCGCCCGAACGCGAGATGACGATCAGTTCGCCCTTCGCATTGGTGACGTAACGCATGGTCGCCGTGAAACGCACGGTACCGGTTGCCTTGGCTTCCACGCTCGATGCCACTGCCGCACGCGATGCCGCACCACCGATGTGGAACGTACGCATGGTCAGCTGCGTGCCCGGCTCACCGATCGACTGAGCGGCAATCACGCCCACCGCTTCGCCGGAGTTCACCAGCACGCCGCGGCCCAGGTCGCGGCCATAGCACTTGCCGCACAGGCCGTAGCGCGTGTCGCACGACAGCGGGGTGCGGACCTTGACTTCGTCCACGCCGATGTTGTCGATCAGCTCGACCAGGTCTTCGTCCAGCAGCGTGCCGGCTTCGATCGCGGTCTCCTGGGTTTCAGGGTTGACCACGTCGGCCACGGTCACACGGCCGAGGATACGGTCGCGCAGGGCTTCGATCACTTCACCGCCTTCGACCAGGGCCTTCATGGCCACGCCGTTGGAGGTGCCGCAATCGTCCTCCACCACGACCAGATCCTGCGTCACGTCGACCAGACGACGGGTCAGGTAACCCGAGTTCGCGGTCTTCAGTGCCGTATCGGCCAGGCCCTTACGGGCGCCGTGGGTCGAGATGAAGTACTGCAGAACGTTCAGGCCTTCACGGAAGTTCGCCGTAATCGGCGTTTCAATGATCGAGCCGTCCGGCTTGGCCATCAGGCCACGCATACCGGCCAGCTGGCGGATCTGCGCTGCCGAGCCCCGTGCACCCGAGTCGGCCATCATATAGATGGAGTTGAACGACTCTTGCTTCACGGTCTTGCCTTCGCGGTCGACCACGTCCTCGTGCTGGAGCTGCTCCATCATCGCCTTGCCCACCTGGTCGCCGGCGGCGCCCCAGATGTCAACGACGTTGTTGTAGCGTTCCTGGTCGGTCACCAGACCCGACATGTACTGCTTGTCGTATTCCTTCACCTTGGCCGAGGCCTCGGCGATGATCTTTTCCTTCTGCGGCGGCACCAGCATATCGTCGATGGCGATCGAGATACCGGCACGGGTAGCCAGGCGGAAGCCCGACTGCAGCAGCTTGTCGGCGAAGATCACAGTCTCGCGCAGGCCGCACTTGCGGAACGCGGTGTTGATCAGGCGCGAGATTTCCTTCTTCTTGAGCGGCTTGTTCAGCACCGAGAACGGCAGCCCCTTGGGCAGGATCTCGGACAGGATCGCGCGGCCGACCGTGGTGGCCTGCAGCGTGATCTTGGGTGCGAAACGGGCGTCGCCCTCGGCGTCCTTGTCGACCAGCTCATACTCGGTGATACGCACGTTCACGCGCGAAGCCAGTTCGACTTCCTTGTTCTCGTAGGCGCGGATCACTTCGCTGATGTCGGCAAAGGTCATGCCCTCGCCGCGGCCGTTGATCTTGTCGCGGGTCGTGTAGTAAAGACCCAGCACCACGTCTTGCGACGGCACGATCGACGGATCGCCGTTGGCCGGGAACAGCACGTTGTTGGAGGCCAGCATCAGGGTGCGGGCTTCCATCTGCGCTTCCAGCGACAGCGGCACGTGGACAGCCATCTGGTCACCGTCGAAGTCGGCGTTGAACGCCGCGCAGACCAGCGGATGCAGCTGGATGGCCTTGCCTTCGATCAGCACCGGCTCGAACGCCTGGATACCCAGGCGGTGCAGCGTCGGCGCACGGTTCAGCATCACCGGGTGCTCGCGGATCACCTCTTCGAGGATGTCCCACACCACCGGGGTCTGGCTTTCGACTTCCTTCTTCGCCGCCTTGATGGTGGTGGCGATGCCCATCGTTTCCAGCTTGTGGAAGATGAACGGCTTGAACAGCTCGAGCGCCATCAGCTTGGGCAGGCCGCACTGGTGCAGCTTGAGCGTCGGGCCCACCACGATGACCGAACGGCCCGAGTAGTCGACGCGCTTGCCCAGCAGGTTCTGACGGAAACGGCCGCCCTTGCCCTTGATCATTTCGGCCAGGGACTTCAGCGGACGCTTGTTGGCACCGGTCATCGCCTTGCCGCGACGGCCGTTGTCCAGCAGCGAGTCAACCGCTTCCTGCAGCATGCGCTTTTCGTTGCGCACGATGATTTCAGGCGCCTTCAGCTCCAGCAGGCGCTTCAGGCGGTTGTTACGGTTGATGACGCGGCGATACAGGTCGTTCAGGTCCGAGGTCGCGAAGCGGCCGCCGTCCAGCGGCACCAGCGGACGCAACTCGGGCGGCAGCACCGGCAGCACTTCGAGGATCATCCACTCGGGCTTGATGCCCGAACGCTGGAAGGCTTCGAGCACCTTCAGGCGCTTGGCGAACTTCTTGATCTTGGCTTCGGAGCCGGTGGCCTGCAGCTCGGCGCGGATCTGTTCGATCTGCTTCTCGATGTCGATGCCGCGCAGCAGTTCACGGATGCCCTCGGCACCCATCATGGCGACGAACTCGCCCTCGCCGTACTCGTCGCACTTCGCCAGGTAGTCGTCTTCGGACATGATCTGGCTCTTCTTGAGCGGGGTCATGCCGGGTTCGATCACCACGAATGCTTCAAAGTACAGCACGCGCTCGATATCGCGCAGCGTCATGTCCAGGACCATGCCCAGGCGCGACGGCAGCGACTTCAGGAACCAGATGTGCGCGGTCGGCGCGGCCAGTTCGATGTGGCCCATGCGCTCGCGGCGCACCTTGGCCAGCGTCACTTCAACGCCGCACTTCTCGCAGATCACGCCACGGTGCTTCAGGCGCTTGTACTTGCCGCACAGGCACTCGTAGTCCTTGATCGGGCCAAAGATCTTGGCGCAGAACAGGCCGTCGCGTTCCGGCTTGAAGGTACGGTAGTTGATCGTTTCCGGCTTCTTCACTTCGCCGTACGACCACGAACGGATCTTCTCGGGCGAGGCCAGGCCGATCTTGATCGCGTCGAACTGCTCTTCCTGCTGTACCTGCTTAAAGAGATCGAGCAATGCTTTCATTGCAACTCCTTGTTTCGCCACCGCCCCGGAGTTGGTCCGGGTCGATGGCATTCATCCTGTGGGAAATCCTTCGCCTGTAGTGTCGACAGGGAGCCGGCCGCAACCGGCTCCCCTCACCTGCCCGATCAGTAGCGATCGAGGTCGATGTCGATACCCAGCGAGCGGATTTCCTTCACCAGCACGTTGAACGATTCCGGCATGCCGGCATCGATCGAGTGCTCGCCCTTGACGATGTTCTCGTACACCTTGGTACGGCCGTTCACGTCATCGGACTTGACCGTCAGCATTTCCTGCAGCACGTACGACGCGCCGTAGGCTTCCAGTGCCCAAACTTCCATCTCACCGAAACGCTGGCCACCGAACTGGGCTTTACCACCCAGCGGCTGCTGCGTCACCAGCGAGTACGGGCCGGTGGAACGCGCGTGCATCTTGTCGTCGACCAGGTGGTGCAGCTTCAGCATGTGCATCACACCCAGCGTGACCGGACGCTCGAACGCTTCGCCGGTGCGGCCGTCGAACAGCGTGACCTGCTGTTTGGAAGCGGTCAGGCCCTTCTCCTTCGCGATCTCTTCCGGATAGGCGAGGTCCAGCATGCGGCGGATTTCGTCCTCATGCGCACCATCGAACACCGGCGTCGCGAACGGCACGCCCTTCTTCAGGTTCTCGGCCAGCTCCAGGACTTCCGAATCCGACAGGCTGTCGAGGTCTTCGACCTTGCCGCTCTCGTTGTAGATCTGCGTGAGCAGCTTGCGCACTTCGGCTGCCTTGGCTTGCGCCTTCAGCATGTTGCCGATGCGCTCGCCCAGGCCGCGCGCGGCCCAGCCCAGGTGGGTCTCGAGAATCTGACCCACGTTCATCCGCGACGGCACCCCCAGCGGATTCAGCACGATGTCGGCAGGCGTACCGTCGGCCATGTAGGGCATGTCTTCGATCGGGGTGATCTTGGACACGACACCCTTGTTGCCGTGACGGCCGGCCATCTTGTCGCCAGGCTGCAGGCGGCGCTTGACGGCCAGGTACACCTTGACCATCTTGATCACGCCCGGCGGCAGTTCGTCGCCCTGCGTGAGCTTCTTGCGCTTCTCTTCGAAGGCCAGGTCGAACTCGTGGCGCTTCTGCTCGATGGCTTCCTTGACGGCTTCCAGCTGGGCAGCCAGTTCTTCGTCGGCCGGACGGATGTCGAACCAGTGGTACCTGTCGATATCCGCCAGGTATTCCTTGGTGATCTTGGCACCCTTGGCCAGCTTCTTCGGACCGCCATTGACGGTCTTGTCGATGAGCAGGCGCTCCAGACGCTGGAACGCGTCGCCTTCCACGATACGCAGCTGGTCGTTCAGGTCCAGGCGGTAGCGCTTCAGTTCGTCGTCGATGATCGACTGGGCACGCTTGTCGCGCGTCACGCCTTCGCGGGTGAAGACCTGGACGTCGATCACGATGCCGCTCATGCCCGAGGGCACGCGCAGCGAGGTGTCCTTCACGTCCGAAGCCTTCTCGCCGAAGATCGCGCGCAGCAGCTTCTCTTCCGGGGTCAGCTGGGTCTCGCCCTTCGGCGTGACCTTGCCAACCAGCACGTCGCCGGCTTCGACTTCAGCGCCGATGTAGGTGATGCCCGACTCGTCCAGGCGAGCCAGCTGGGCTTCGGCCAGGTTCGAGATATCGCGCGTGATTTCTTCCGGTCCCAGCTTGGTGTCGCGGGCAACGACCGACAGCTCCTCGATGTGGATCGAGGTATAGCGGTCTTCGGCCACCACACGCTCCGAGATCAGGATCGAATCCTCGAAGTTGTAGCCGTTCCACGGCATGAACGCCACCAGCATGTTCTGGCCCAGTGCCAGCTCGCCCAGGTCGGTCGAGGCGCCGTCGGCAATCACGTCGCCGCGGGCAACGTGGTCGCCGACCTTCACCATCGGACGCTGGTTGATGTTGGTGTTCTGGTTCGAGCGCGTGTACTTGATCAGGTTGTAGATGTCCACGCCGACTTCACCGGCAACGGCTTCGTCGTCGTTCACGCGGATCACGATACGCATCGCGTCGACGTAGTCGACCACGCCGCCACGCATCGCCTGCACGGCCGTGCCCGAGTCGACCGCAACGGTGCGCTCGATGCCGGTGCCGACCAGCGGCTTGTCCGGACGCAGGCAAGGCACGGCCTGGCGCTGCATGTTCGCGCCCATCAGTGCACGGTTCGCGTCATCGTGTTCCAGGAACGGAACCAGCGAGGCAGCGGCCGACACGATCTGCGACGGCGCCACGTCGATGTACTGCACGCGGTCCGGCGTGACCATGCGGGTTTCACGCTCGGAGCCTTCACGCGCCGACACCAGTTCGTCGGTCAGGTTGCCGTCGGCGTCAACGGTCGCGTTGGCCTGCGCCACCACGTACTTGCCTTCCTCGATCGCGGACAGGTAGTCGACCTGGTCGGTCAGCTTGCTGTCGACCACCTTGCGGTACGGCGTTTCCAGGAAGCCGTATTCGTTCAGGCGGGCATACAGTGCCAGCGAGTTGATCAGACCAATGTTCGGACCTTCCGGCGTTTCGATCGGGCACACGCGGCCATAGTGGGTCGGGTGCACGTCACGGACTTCAAAGCCGGCGCGCTCGCGCGTCAGGCCGCCCGGGCCCAGTGCGGAGACACGGCGCTTGTGCGTGATCTCGGACAGCGGGTTGGTCTGGTCCATGAACTGCGACAGCTGCGACGAACCGAAGAACTCGCGGATCGCCGACGAGATCGGCTTCGAGTTGATCAGGTCGTGCGGCATCAGGTTCTCGGTCTCGGCCTGGCCCAGACGTTCCTTGACGGCACGCTCCACGCGCGACAGGCCGGCGCGGAACTGGTTTTCGGCCAGTTCGCCGACGCAACGCACGCGACGGTTGCCCAGGTGATCGATGTCATCGACCTCGCCCTTGCCGTTGCGCAGGTTGACCAGGATCTTGATGGTCTCGAGGATGTCCTCGTCCTGCAGCACCATGGCGCCTTCGCCGCTGGGGCGGCCCAGGCGGCTGTTGACCTTCATGCGGCCAACGCGCGACAGGTCGTACGACTCTTCGCTGTAGAACAGGCGCTGGAACAGCGCTTCCACGGCTTCCTCGGTCGGCGGCTCGCCCGGGCGCATCATGCGGTAGATCGCGATACGCGCAGCGGTCTGGTCGGCGGTCTCGTCCACGCGCAGGGTCTGCGACATGTACGGGCCCTGGTCCAGGTCGTTGGTGTACAGGGTCTGAATCTGCTTGACGCCGGCTTCGCGCAGGTTCTCGAGCAGGGTTTCGGTCAGCTCGTCGTTGGCGTTGGCAATCACCTCGCCGGTATCCGGGTCGATGATGTTCTTGGCCAGCACGCGGCCCAGCAGGTAGTCTTCCGGCACGCTGATCAGCTTGGTGCCGGCCGAATCCAGGTCGCGGATGTGCTTGGCGTTGATCCGCTTGTCCTTCTCGACCACCACGCGGCCGTTCTTGTCGGCGATGTCGAAGCGCGCGACTTCACCGCGCAGGCGCTCGGGCACGAACTCCAGCTGCGCGCCTTCGGCCTGCAGCGTGAAGTTGTCGAACACGAAGAAGTGCGCGAGGATCTGTTCCGGGGTCAGGCCGATCGACTTCAGCAGGATCGTCACCGGCATCTTGCGGCGGCGGTCGACGCGGAAGTACAGGATGTCCTTCGGGTCGAACTCGAAGTCCAGCCACGAACCGCGGTAGGGGATGATACGTGCCGAGAACAGCAGCTTGCCCGAGCTGTGGGTCTTGCCCTTGTCGTGCTCGAAGAACACGCCCGGCGAGCGGTGCAACTGCGAGACGATGACACGCTCGGTGCCGTTGATGACGAACGAACCCGTGGAAGTCATCAGCGGGATTTCGCCCATGTAGACTTCCTGCTCCTTCACTTCCTTGACCTTGCCCGGGTTCTCGCGATCGTTGATGATCAGGCGAACCTTGGCACGCAGGGCCGAGTGGAACGTCAGGCCACGCTGCTGGCATTCCTTGACGTCGAACGGCGGATTGGACAGGTGATACGAGACGAACTCCATACGGGCAAGCCCGTTATGCGAGGAGATCGGGAAGATTGCGTTGAAAGCGGCCTGGAGGCCTTCGGTCTTGCGACGCGCGGTCGGCGTTTCCGCTTGCAAGAACTGAGTGTAGGATTCAATCTGGGTGGCAAGCAGGAATGGAACCTGATGTACCGTCGCGCGCTTCGCAAAGCTTTTGCGAATGCGCTTCTTTTCGGTGAAGCTGTACGCCATGGGATCTCCGAATCATCGCAGGGCTGGCTGGACCTGGCCGGACCTGAGGTGTTCAGCGACTGGGAGGGGATTTGGCGGTTGGCCGCTACCAACCTCTGGCTGACGGTGTCCGCACGCTGCGGGCGGTGTGGTCGTCGCATCAAGCGCAACGCCTGTAGTCGCCCGGGGGACACCCGACCAAACTTGTCTTCTGCAGTCGGTTCAGAAGACAAACATCAGCAGCAACCACTTAGTGTGCCACTGATGTTTGGCCTCTGCTGAGACTCCGGCATGCCCGAGGGCATCGAGACTCGCAAACATCACTTTTTGTTGCGAAGAGTGCTTCTCAAAACACTTTCGCACAAGCGCAAAAAGGCTGGCGCCGGGAATTTCCCTTTGCCAGCCCCATCCGCGTGCCGAAAGGGCACGCGAGCAATGCCTTACTTGACGTCGACCTTCGCGCCAGCGTCTTCCAGCTTCTTCTTGGCTTCGGCAGCAGCAGCCTTGTCCACGCCTTCCTTGACGGGCTTCGGTGCGCCATCGACCAGGTCCTTGGCTTCCTTCAGGCCCAGGCCGGTGATTTCGCGAACAGCCTTAATCACGCCAACCTTGTTGGCGCCGACTTCGGCCAGGATCACGTTGAACTCGGTCTGCTCTTCAGCAGCGGCGGCACCGCCGGCGCCCGGGGCAGCAGCCACAGCCATGGCAGCAGCCGACACGCCAAACTTCTCTTCGAACGCCTTGACCAGGTCGTTCAGTTCCATCACGGACATCGCGCCAACGGCTTCCAGGATGTCGTCTTTGGTGATTGCCATTTGAAATACTCCTACTAGATTTGATTCGGTATCGGTAATGCGATCTTTCGATGCGAGGCCTGGATTGCCTTAGGCGCCAGCGGCTTCCGCTTCCGCGGGAGCGCCTTCGGCGTTCTTGGCAGCCAGTGCAGCCAGCAGACGGGCGAAGCCCGACACCGGTGCCTGCATCACGCCCAGCAGCTGAGCAATCAGTTCGTCGCGGCTCGGGATCGAGGCCAGCGCCTTCACGGCGGCAGCGTCGAGAACCTTGCCGTCATACGACCCGGCGCGCAGGACCAGCTTGTCGTTGGTCTTGGCGAAGTCGTTCAGAACCTTGGCCGACGACACTGCATCTTCGGAAATACCGTAGATCAGCGGACCGGTCATCTGCTCTGCGAGGCTTGCAAACGGCGTACCTTCGACGGCGCGGCGGGCCAGCGTGTTCTTCAGAACACGCAGGTACACGCCTTGCTGACGTGCGGTGGAACGCAGCTTGGTCAGATCGCCAACCGTAATGCCGCGATATTCGGCCACGACGATGGTCTGGGCCTTGGCGACTTGCGCCGAAACCTCAGCAACGACGGCCTTCTTATCTTCAATATTGAGTGGCACGGTTAAGCTCCAAAATGACGCTAGCCCTCCGGCAATACCGGAGTCTTCACGTCAGCACAAACGAACGGCGTCCGATTGGCCCGAATCACCCGGGACAGGCCCGGATTCATCAATCCCTTCGGGTGCGCCATCTGCGCTGGCTGCCCGGGGTTGGTCATGCACGGCACCTGGCCCTGCTTGTACCTCCCGGCCGATTAAGCCCGCATGCCTGACTGCGGTCATGTGGACACCAGCGGTCTTTGATAACCAGCGGCGACTGCGTGAACACAGCGTGTCCGACTGCCGCCACTGCCCAAAGCCTTGCTCCCTGTCCTTGTGCTGCCGCTTGGCAGAACCAGGTTCGGAGCCGATCCCCGCTTACGCCAGGATCTTCAATTCGCGGCCGACCGGTGTTATCGGGTCCGGTCAGCCCATGCCGTCAGCTCAGGCCGACAGCGAAGCTTGTTCCACGCGCACGCCAACGCCCATGGTGGACGAGACGGCGATCTTGCGCAGGTACACGCCCTTGCTCGTAGCCGGCTTGGACTTCACCAGGGCTTCCAGCAGTGCGGACAGGTTGCTCTTCAGCGCTGCGTCGTCGAACGAGCGGCGGCCGATGGTGGCGTGGATGATACCGGCCTTGTCGACACGGAACTGCACCTGGCCAGCCTTGGCGTTCTTCACAGCCTGGGCCACGTCGGGCGTCACGGTACCGACCTTCGGGTTCGGCATCAGGCCGCGCGGGCCCAGGATCTGGCCCAGCGTACCGACGATACGCATCGTGTCCGGCGAAGCGATCACGACGTCGAAGTTCAGGTTGCCGGCCTTGACTTGCTCGGCCAGGTCTTCCATGCCGACGATGTCAGCACCGGCGGCCTTGGCGGCTTCGGCCTTTTCGCCCTGGGCGAACACAGCCACGCGAACCGACTTGCCGGTACCTGCGGGCAGCACCACCGAACCACGAACCACCTGGTCCGACTTCTTGGCGTCAATGCCCAGCTGCACGGCCACGTCGATCGACTCGTCGAACTTCGCCGAAGCGCAGCCCTTCACCAGGCCCAGGGCCTCGTCGATCGGGTAAAACTTGGTACGCTCGATCTTCGCCTTGTTGGCGGCGACGCGCTTGGAAACCTTAGCCATTTACAGACCCTCCACGGTGATGCCCATCGAACGAGCCGAACCGGCGATGGTACGCACAGCGGCGTCCAGGTCGGCGGCGGTCAGGTCAGCGTTCTTGGCCTTGGCGATTTCTTCAGCCTGGGCGCGGGTGATCTTGCCAACCTTGTCGGTGTGGGGCTTCGGCGAACCCTTGGTGATGCCTGCTGCCTTCTTGATCAGCACGGTCGCCGGGGGCGACTTCATCACGAAGGTGAAGCTCTTGTCGGCGAAGGCGGTAATCACCACCGGCACCGGCAGACCGGGTTCCATACCCTGGGTCTGGGCGTTGAACGCCTTGCAGAACTCCATGATGTTCAGACCACGCTGACCCAGTGCGGGACCAACGGGCGGGGAGGGATTTGCCTTACCAGCCGGAATCTGCAGCTTGATAAAGCCAATGATCTTCTTGGCCATCTCTACTCCAATCCGGATCGCTCTTTCGGGATGCGATCCTGTTGAGTCGTAACGCGCTGTCGCCGCACCTTCGGCACGGCCTCACGCTCCTCTTGGCGCCGCCACCGGGGCGGCGCCGTTGCCCGTTGCCGCCCTTTCAGGCCGCAACCGGCAAATTCCTTAAACCTTCTCGACCTGGCCGAACTCGAGTTCGACCGGCGTGGCACGCCCGAAGATCGTGACCGAGACGCGCAGGCGCGATTTCTCGTAATTCACTTCTTCCACGTTGCCGTTGAAATCGGTGAACGGGCCGTCCTTGACGCGCACCATTTCGCCCACTTCGAACAGCGTCTTGGGACGCGGCTTCTCGACCCCTTCCTGCATCTGGGTCATGATCTTGTCGACTTCGCGCTGCGAAATCGGGCTCGGGCGGTTGCGGGCGCCGCCCACGAAACCGGTGACCTTGCTGGTGTTCTTCACCAGGTGCCAGGTCTCGTCGGTCATTTCCATTTCCACCAGCACGTAGCCGGGGAAGAAACGACGCTCGGTGACCGACTTGTGGCCGCCCTTGATTTCCACGACTTCTTCGGACGGCACCAGGATGCGGCCAAACTTGTCCTGCATCTCGGCGCGTTCGATGCGCTCCTGCAGCGCGCGCTGCACGCTCTTCTCCATGCCGGAATAGGCATGCACGACATACCAGCGCTTCTTCGACGAAGGCGATTCCGGCGCGGTGGTTTCCTGCTGAGCGTTATCCGTCATGTGCTACCTCTTATTTCCAGCCCAGCACGAGCGAGAAGACGACCCACTCGATGAGCTTGTCAGCCGACCACAGGAACAGCGCCATGATGACGACAAAGACGAAGACCAGCCCCGTCATTTGCCCGGCTTCCTTGCGCGTCGGCCAGACGACCTTGCGAACTTCCCGATACGATTCCTTGGCGAACCCGATAAAGTCCTTGCCTGGTGCCGACACCAGCGCAACTACGATACCCAGTGCAATACCACCGAACAGTGCGGCGCCACGTACATAAGACGGTTGCTGTGCCAGTGCATAGAAACCGATGACGCCCGCAACCACCAGCAGCACCGCCACGCCAAGCATCCACTTGCCGCTGCTGGCGTTCACGGTTTCAACATTGGGATTGGCCATGTTTCGCAAACGAGACTAAGCCGCGTCACGATTGCTCTTCGCGACGCGGCTGATTGATTTGGCAGGGGCAGAGGGAATCGAACCCCCAACCTTCGGTTTTGGAGACCGACGCTCTGCCAGTTGAGCTATACCCCTAAAACAACTGTGGGGCCGGCGCTGGCGCCAACCCATTCTGGCAACGAACGCGGCCGGTTGGTGCCGCGTTCGCTATCAAACAACTTAGTCGAGGATCTTTGCCACGACGCCGGCGCCGACGGTACGGCCACCTTCGCGGATAGCGAAGCGCAGGCCTTCTTCCATGGCGATCGGGGCGATCAGCTTGACGGTGATCGACACGTTGTCACCCGGCATGACCATTTCCTTGTCCTTCGGCAGCTCGATCGAGCCGGTCACGTCGGTGGTACGGAAGTAGAACTGCGGGCGGTAGTTGTTGAAGAACGGGGTGTGACGGCCGCCTTCGTCCTTCGACAGGATGTACACCTCGCCGGTGAAGTGGGTGTGCGGCTTGATCGAACCCGGCTTGCACAGCACCTGGCCGCGCTCGACGTCTTCACGCTTGGTGCCGCGCAGCAGCAGGCCAACGTTGTCGCCGGCTTGACCCTGGTCCAGCAGCTTGCGGAACATTTCCACGCCGGTGCAGGTGGTCTTCACCGTCGGCTTGATACCGACGATTTCGATTTCCTCGCCGACCTTCACCACGCCGCGCTCGATACGGCCGGTCACCACGGTGCCGCGACCCGAGATCGAGAACACGTCTTCCACAGGCATCAGGAAGGTACCGTCAACGGCACGCTCCGGCGTCGGGATGTAGGTGTCCAGCGCGTCGGCCAGGTTCATGATGGCCACTTCGCCCAGCTCGCCCTTGTCGCCTTCCAGCGCCAGCTTGGCCGAACCCTTGATGATCGGGGTGTCGTCGCCGGGGAACTCGTACTTCGACAGCAGCTCGCGAACTTCCATCTCGACCAGCTCGAGCAGTTCAGCGTCGTCCACCATGTCGCACTTGTTCAGGAACACGATGATGTACGGCACGCCAACCTGGCGGGCCAGCAGGATGTGCTCACGCGTTTGCGGCATCGGGCCGTCAGCAGCCGAGCAAACCAGGATCGCGCCGTCCATCTGGGCGGCACCCGTGATCATGTTCTTCACATAGTCAGCGTGGCCCGGGCAGTCAACGTGCGCGTAGTGGCGGTTGGCCGTTTCGTACTCGACGTGCGCGGTATTGATGGTAATACCGCGTGCCTTTTCTTCCGGCGCTGCGTCGATTTCGTCGTACTTCTTGGCGGCACCGCCAAACTTGGCTGCCAGCACCGTGGCAATCGCTGCGGTCAGCGTGGTCTTGCCATGGTCAACGTGACCAATCGTACCAACGTTCACGTGCGGCTTGGTCCGCTCGAACTTTTCCTTTGCCATTTCGCGACTCCTGTCTCGGTAGCGATATTGCCAGTGCGTGGTATTTGGTGCCCATGGGCAGGATCGAACTGCCGACCTCTCCCTTACCAAGGGAGTGCTCTACCACTGAGCCACATGGGCGAAACTTGACGTACTACTCTGACAGCAACCGCGCGACTGGAGCGGGTGAAGGGAATCGAACCCTCGTCGTAAGCTTGGAAGGCTTCTGCTCTACCATTGAGCTACACCCGCCCGGTTCTTTCCTGCTTCTTCACCGGCACTGCCGGCTGCTGTCTTGCATTCTGGTGGAGAGGGCTGGATTCGAACCAGCGTAGGCGTAAGCCAACAGATTTACAGTCTGCCCCCTTTAGCCACTCGGGCACCTCTCCGCAGAGAACTATCGATTATGGGGCTTCTCACCTTGCCTGTCAAGCACTTTCCGTTGCGGATGCTGTACTTGACCAGACCAGGGAAGGCGTTCCAGCGTGGCGCTTGAACCGCCTGATCGCTCCCACAAGCGCAGTTTAGATTTCTGCGTTCTCACCCTATAGGGGCTTTCCAGCGTCGCTCCTGGAGGCTCTGAGGCCGCTCGCCACCACGAGCCGGAAAAGACAAAACCCCTCGCAGCACACGCTGTCGAGGGGTTTTGGGAATAAGAGCCTGGCGATGACCTAC